>NZ_NXLP01000001.1:0-290400 GCF_003364125.1 Helicobacter sp. MIT 14-3879 | reverse complement strand
TGCAGAACTTAAAGTTGCTAATGAATTTTGGGATTTTCTAGGTGGAGCAGGAAGTTATGGGCTTATTTTGTCTGCTTTTGAAGAAGTAGGACAAGAAATACGAGAAGAAATTGATGAATATTTTAAAAAGTTTCAGAAATAATTTGATTTTGTGCACTAGTTTTGGAATCTATCTCTAAAACTACAATTCACAAAAGGACTGTCAATGCCCCGCCCCAATACCAAAAATGACTTATTGCATCAAAGTCAAGCACATTTTGAACAGCTCTTTGCATTGATTGATTCTATGCCTCTTGATATGCAGCTAGCAAAGTTTGATTATAATGAGCGTGATAAGACTTTGCGAGATATTCTCGTGCATTTATTTGAATGGCAAAAGTTGCTGCTGCATTTTGTGCAAACAAACCTTAGCAAAACGACTGATTTTGTGCCTTTTTTGCCCGCACCTTATAATTTTAGGACTTATCCCAAAATGAATCAAGAGATATGGCATAAACACCAAAAGACATCTTTAGATGAGGCAAAGACAATGCTGCACAAAAGTCATCGTGATTGCATAGAAATGCTAGCAAATTTACCAGAAAATGAGCTGTTTGTGAAAAAGCATTATGCTTGGTGTGGCACAACGAGTCTTGGGAGCTATTGTGTGAGTGCGACCTCAAGCCATTATGATTGGGCAATAAAGATGATTAAAAAAGCTCCAAAAACACAAAAATGATTAGCCTAAAAGAATCTGCACCGCACTTAAGACAAGCAAAGCTGCCATTATCAAATTTGCGGCTTTATAATGTTTGATTAAAAAAGCTTTGAGTGCAACGCCGGCTATCACCCACAAAAAGAAAAACACACAAACGTCTAGTTTTGGAACGAGGATTCTAAGGAATTTAGATGTTGAAATCATAGGCAAAGATTTCAAAAAAGATGATGAGATATTAAAACTTTTTTAGAGTATTAAAGAACTCATTGATTTTAAATCGATAATGAAAAAAGCACCCAAAGGCAATATGCCTATATGAAAAAATTTGTGATAGCGATGGGCTAGAAGTCAAACAACTCCCAGATGACATATCTGTTTATACGTCACCAAAATCTTCATTTCAGCTTTTTTGGTTAAGAATAATAGACTTGCTCAAGACCCTAGCATTGGTAGTTAGTGGAATTGCTGCTGTCTTAAAACAGATTGGATTTAAGGGGAAGATAGAGATTATTTCACACGGATTGCATCAAGGGCAGTTGGGCAATAAAATAAATTAATACAAATTGATAATTGCTTAAATCTCTCTTTGCAAGAGCTTGAAATCCACAAGTTAGAAAAACAAAAAGAATATTGACATTACAAAAGAGAGTGAAAAACTTGCTACCATATTCATTCATTTATTGGTAGGAAACTTTCAAACACTAGAGTGATTTTGAAAACCACGCAGTATGTAAAAAAGGATACAAAAAAGAATATTTTATCACCAGAGAAAATGAAAACATTGCTTTACAAAAATATAAAAATAGAGAACTCTACAAAGCTGTGGATAAAAATACCATAACCATAGTTTTTATCCTTGATTATTTTATTTGACCCAAAAACTTAGAAATTATTTAATATTTAGGGAAAAATTTATCAAAACCTAATATAAAGGCATAGAGGAATTAAAAAATTATGATTTCATAGAAAATGAATATATCAAAAGTATTATCCAGCCTATAAATTATACACTCTATCGTGCTGTATGGTGGCAATAAGAAAGAAATAATGGAAATTGAAGTTGGCTTTTTAAATACAACGGGTGAAATGATTTTAGGCATAAAAGCTCCAAAAATTTTTATATACTCACTGAAAAACTTACTTGATTTTTGGAAAAACAATAACTAAAGCACTATTCTACAAGGCACATTTTCTCAAATCCCCTCTAAACTACATCGCGAAAAATACAAGCTCCTTTCTTGCACACTCTCCTTCCCCAAGCAAATTGATATATTTGTGGATTTATTTTGCGGGGGATAATGTAAGTATTAATATAGAATCTAGCAAAAAACACAAGCATAATGATAATTTAAGTTCTTTGCAATTCTCTTATGCTAAATCCTCGCCGCAAAGCCCAAGTTTATCACCACTTTTCTATATTAATAATGCTTATCATATCACACATTGTTATGGCAACTTACTTTAGCTTTATATTAATTAAATTCTATACTTTTTATTTCATTTTAGAATAAAACTAGTCAAAGTAAAATCAATAAGGGGTTATTATGATACTAACAGATGAAATTTGTGATAAATTATGTGTTGCTGCTCGTGAGAAAAGTAGGGAGCTAGGCATTGATATAAGTTTTGTTATATGCGATGAACACGGCTTATTAAGAGTTTATAGGAGATTTGGAGAAGTATTGGTTTTTAAGCATTACACTAGCTCTGGGCAAGGCATACACCTCTACTGTTACACAATGCAAGACAAAAGATGTGGCGGCTTGCAGCTCTCTTATGGCTATACAAACTAACGATAGCAGAATCACGCTTATTTCAGGGGCTATCCCTTGTTTGTTAATGGTAAAATTGCGGGTGGCATTAGCGTTGGAGGTGGCACAGAGGAGCAGGACTGCGTTATTGCCGAATATATTGTTTCAATGTAATTTTGCTTCCATTATTTCTCTTTTGTATTAAATAATGATTTGTTGCAAAAGCAAGGCACATTTTGATAAAGAAGTATCAAAGCTTTAGATTTTTATAAGTGAGCTAACATTAGAGCAATTAAGTAAGCACTAGCATTAGAGTGATGATGAATAAATTTTGATGAATTATAATAGAGGACATTTCTACACGATTTTAGAGAGAAAATTCAATTTTATAGGTTTATTAGGATAGGGTAGAAAGAGGTTAAAGGACTTTTAGACTTAAAAGAATCTTAAACTTATATCTTACAAACTCATTGAATAATGCCGCAATAGAGGATTATTTAAGTATTAAAAATTAGTGTTAGCTTTCCTAAATATTCTCGCAAATGCTGCAATAAAGCATTGCTTAAGTGTTAAAAATGGACTTTCCCTGATTGTTTTAGAATCTACCTTGAGTGATAAATAAGGAAATGTTCCTCTAAATTTAAGTATTAAAAATAGTATTCCATTATTGGAATGTGCAAGAGAGAGGAATGGACTAGCTAACAGATACTAAACAAACACACAGAGCTTCTAAAAATAGCCCTGCAAGATAAAGGCGATAAAGATAATAAAAAGAAAAGTTATAAAATAGTGAAAGAAAGGTAAACTAACAGAAAAGCCTTGATTGCTTAAGACTAGTATTTTTAAATATTTTTATAATAAGCTGAAAAATAGTTTTTAATATTTGCTTACTTAAATTAAAATATAAAATTATTCATAATTTTGACGCATGAATTCTATGACTTCATTTGTATAAATTGCAAATCCACAGGAATGGACACCATCAATTTCATATTTTCCACCACGTAAAAAATCTTTATTATTATTAAACATTCTAAAAAATAAACTATCATAATATCCTAATTTTGGATAGTATAGTGGGGAGAAAATAGTATTTTCATAGCAACAATAACTCGCACTATCTAGCAACTTTTGTAATTCATATTTAATAAAGCTAGGAGCTTTTAATATGTATGATTCTAGGCTAGATTTATTTTGTATATATAATAAATCCTTTAAATAACTATTACTATTTAGTATTTTTTCAACTTGCATTTGCGAAAATATTTCTATTTCAAAACCGCTTTCTTTAGCACATAATCTTGGAATATTCATATTTGAAACTTGAAGTAAGGGGTTTAATCCTAGTTTTAAAAATATACTAACAGCAGTGCATAAAATACTATCTATTCCATTTGCATCAATACATTCTGCTCCTATTTGATTTACTTCTTTAGAAGGATATGAGAATGATGGTTGGATATAAAACCATTTTTTATTATCGATTTTACTTAAATGCCTATTGATTATTTTAATTACATCAATAGTATTATCATTTCTTAAAATCATTTGATTATTATCATCAGCACTTATGCGAATAATTTTACGCTTTGATAGAATCTTATCATCATTAGTAAAGTTAAATGATGGCGTAGCAATTTCTTCATACCCATTCTCATAAAAAATTTCAACAGCCATTTTTTCTATATCTCGTTTTAATTTTGCGTCTTTACTAAAGTAAATTTTACTACCTTGCGGCACTTCATAACCTAAAATCAAAATAATTCCTTTTAAAAAATATTAAATTATATCAAATAGCACCAAATCGTCTATATCTTTGCTTGTAACTTTTAATAATTTTTTCTAGCTCTATTATATTAAAGTCTGGAAATAAAGTTTTTGAAAAATATAATTCTGCATAGGCACATTGATAAAGTAAAAAATTTGATAGTCTTATCTCACCACCTGTTCTAATAAGTAAATCGACATCTGGAATTCCTGCTGTATCAAGATTAGATTCTAATTTTGATATAACATCGTACTTAGTAGCGTTATTTTCTATCCCTTCTTTGCTTATCTTTAAAAATGCTCTTGCAATTTCATCTTTAGAACCATAATTTAGTGCTAGTATCTGTGTTAATGAAGAATTATTAGCAGTTTTAATCTCTAATGAGTTAATCATTTTTTTTAATTTATCTGAAAAGCAGCCGATATCTCCTATTGCTTTAAATCTTATATTATTTTCTTCATAAGTTTTATCCTCATTTTTTAGGTATTTTTCAAGTAGCTTCATTAAAAAATCTACTTCTATTTTTGGACGCAACCAATTTTCTGTGGAAAAGGCATATAAACTAAGATATGATATAGAATTTTTTGCACACCACCTTGTAATCTTCCTAACTACTTTAACGCCTTCTTTGTGTCCTTCTGTGCGATTAAGACCTTTTTGTTTAGCCCAACGACCATTTCCATCCATTATAATTGCAAGATGGTTTAACTTATTCTCCCTCAAAAATTCCCTCAAATTTATTTGTTTTTGGATTCTAACTAAAGATTCATAAATTACTTATTTTAAATTATTGTTAATGAAATTCTTATAATTTATCTTAAATAAATAAGTGTTACTTTATCTACTAAAGTTTAATTATGTTATATATTTTATAAAAATTAATATTGCATAAAAATTTATAAAATCTTAAATTATAAATGTATTTATATAATTTTAAAATATAAAGGATATAAAATGGAAGAAATGACCAAGAAGGAACAACAAATTATGGACAAATTTAAGGGCTTTGTTAGTTCTCGTAATAAACTTTCAATCTTTTTATCATTAATAGTTCTTGTTTGTTACTATGCTTTTATTATAGCTGTTGGATATTTTCCAAAAGTATTAGGATATAAAATAGGACCTAGTGTGGTTACACTTGGTATTGTTGTTGGTGTATCTATTATTGTAATTTCCATAATAGTTACTGGAATCTATACTTTTATAGCAAATAAATACTTGGATAAAGAACAAGAAAATATAATAAAAGAACTTCAAGAAACAGGAATTATAGAAAAGTTTAAACAAAAGGAGATTAAATGAAAACTATAATATTTTATTTATTAATAATAAACAATCTCTTTGGAGCAGCTATTGATGTAGGAGATTCTGCCAAAAGCGAAGTTAATAGCGTTGCTATTATTATGTTTTTAGTATTTGTGGCAGTAACTTTAATAATTACATATTATTCCAGTAAGAAGTCTAAATCTACATCTGGATTCTACACAGCTGGAGGCAACATAACAGGACTCCAAAATGGGACTGCAATTGCAGGGGATTATATGAGTGCAGCAAGTTTTCTTGGGATAACAGCACTTGTCTTTAGCAATGGATTTGATGGTTTAATATATTCTATTGGGTTTTTAGTTGGTTGGCCTATAATATTACTTCTAATTGCAGAGAAGTTACGAAATTTAGGAAAATATACATTTGCAGATATTACAGCATATCATTTAGATGCAAGACCGCTTAGGGCAATATCTGCAATAAGTGCATTAGCAGTTATTGTATTTTACCTAATTGCACAGATGGTCGGAGCTGGACAATTAATACAAATATTATTTGGGCTTGATTATATAGTAGCAGTAGTAATTGTTGGTGTATTAATGATTTTATATGTAGCATTTGGTGGAATGCACGCTACTACTTGGGTGCAAATAATTAAGGCTATATTATTACTTTGTGGTGCTAGTTTTATGGCATTTATGATTTTATATCATACTAAATTTAACCTATCTGATTTTTTTACTCAAGCAATACAGCATCACAAAGAAGGTGAGCTTATTATGTCTCCAGGAAGTTTTGTGAAAGATCCAATTTCTGCTATATCTTTAGGGCTTGCATTAATGTTTGGGACTGCTGGATTACCTCATATATTAATGAGGTTTTTTACTGTTAAGAATGCTAAAGAAGCAAGAAAGTCTGCTTTTTATGCGACTGCTTTTATAGGATATTTTTATATTTTAACTTTTATTATTGGTTTTGGGGCAATAGTTCTCTTACTTGGGAATCCTGAATTTACAAATGCTGATGGTTCTTTAAAGGGTGGAAATAATATGGTTGCAGTTATACTAGCTAAGGCAATTGCTGGTAATGTATTTTATGCTTTTATATCAGCAGTAGCATTTGCAACAATACTTGCTGTTGTATCTGGGCTTGCTATATCTGGAGCAAGTGCAATTAGCCATGACTTATTTGTAAATTGTATTAAAGGTGGTCCTTGTGATCATAAATTAGAAATGAGGGTTACAAAAGGTGCTACAATTGCTATTGGAATACTAGCAATTTTACTTGGAATTATGTTTGAGAAACAAAATGTTGCTTTTACCGTTGGGTTAGCATTTGCAATAGCTGCTAGTGTAAATTTTCCAATTTTGCTTTTATGTATTTATTGGAAAAATCTAACAACAAGGGGGGCTTTTATAGGAGGATTGATAGGACTTATAGTAGTCCTTTCATTGGTAATTTTAAGTCCTAGTATTTGGGTTGAAGTTTTTGGATTTAAGAGTGCAATATTTCCTTATAATCACCCTGCAATATTTACTATGCCATTGACATTCTTTTTAATTTGGTTGTTTTCAATCACAGATAATAGTAAAAGAGCACAGATAGATAGAGCTGGATTTGATGCGCAAGATTTTAGGGCACAAAGCGGGGTTGGTATAAGTGAAGCAATAGATCATTAAAGATTATTCTAGGAGTTTAAAACCCCTAGAATAACATAGAATTTAAATCTTAATTTAATAAAATAAACATTAATTCTCTATCAACATCATTCTAAAAATGTTAAAATTTTATTTGTATATTTCGATATTACTTAAATTAAATTAAAATTATGGAGCTTATTGTAATGAAAAAAATAGCGTTAATTATAGCACTATTAGGACTAAATCTAGCCATAGCAAATGAGAATATTGCAACAAACGATGAATTAAATGACGATAATGCAGAATATTTATATGAAGATGATGATTCTGATGAGATTGTTGATAATAATGAAAATATTAATAATGAAGATATTGATGTTAATAGCGATGCTAAAGAATATTCTAAAGATAATAATGACAAACAAGAAGATTTTAGAGATATAACACGTTGGCAATATACTCAAGAAGAATTAATTAATAAAGAAGAAAAGGCTGCAAAAAAGGCAAAACGAGAGGAAGAATATAAAAAAAGCATTACTAGAAAAAGAAGTGGTATGTTTGTTGGCGGAGGAATTGGAGCATCAAATGCTGACCTATCAGTTACAACTACTACACAACAAAGTGCTTCAATGAATGGACTAGGTCTAGGGGTAGATTTATTTGTAGGATACCAAAAGGCATTTAACGATTATTCTGGTCTTAGAACTTATGTTGAAGTTGCTGATAGCTTTGGAACAGGTGTATTTTATGCTAAAACGCAAGATGGAACTACATATAAAGCTGATAGTAATCTATTAAAAGGAATTGCTAACATAGATGTATATTTAGAAGGAAGTATGGGTAGAAATAATAGTGAAACTTTAGGGGTATTTTTAGGGCTTGGAGTAGCATATATGAGATATAATGGAAATGATAATATTCAGAGTTTTAATGCTGTTTCATTGGTGATGAATGGTGGAATTCATACCATAATTGCAAATAACCATAGAATAGAATTACTTGTTAGATGGCATCCGTTTATAAAAGCAGATAAAGCTGCTAATGGAAACGCAACATTTATAGGTAATATGGAATCTTTTGTTAGATACTCTTATATGTTCTAAAATATTTTTTTGGGTTTTTAAACCCTAAAAATATAAAATCTTCTCTATAATCTTTATTTTAAATTCAATTATTTATCTAGCATATTGAGTAGCTCTTATTTCTCTTATAACATTAACCTTTATTTCGCCCGGATACTGAAGATTTAGCTCTATTTCTTTTGCAATTTCTCTAGCTAGTATTGCTGCTTCTTTATCATTTACTTGGTCTGATTTTACTATTACTCTTATTTCTCTGCCTGCATTTATTGCATAAGCTTGTTTTACTCCTAGATGATTTAGAGCTATTTTTTCTAGGTTTTGAACCCTTTTTAAGAAATTCTCCAATACTTCTTTTCTAGCTCCCGGTCTAGCTCCAGATATTGCATCAGCCGCACATACAGCAGCTGATTCTATGCTTTTTGCTTCTTCATTTCCATGATGTGCGAGAATAGCATTAATAACGACTGGATGTTCTTTATATTTTCTAGCTAAATCATAACCTATTGTTACGTGATTACCACCTAGTTCGTGTGTAAGAGATTTACCTATATCGTGTAATAATCCTGCTCTTTTAGCTAATATCTCATCTCCATCTAATTCTCCTGCAATAAGCCCAGATAAATGTGCAACTTCAATAGAATGTGAAAGAGCATTTTGACCAAAACTAGCTCTATATTTCATTTTACCAATTAATTTTTTTAATTCTACATTCATATATCCAAGCCCTAAATCAATGACTACATTTTCTCCATCATTTAATATATTTTGTTCCATTTCAGCTTCGCATTTTTTATATATTTCTTCAATTCTTGCAGGGTGAATTCTGCCATCTTCAATCAATAGATTTAGAGTATTTAATGCAATAGACCTACGATATAGATTAAAACTACTTAAAGTTATTGTATTTGGTGTATCATCAATTAAAACATCAACTCCTGTAATATTCTCTAATGTTTTAATGTTTCGTCCATCTTTACCAATAATTCTTCCTTTCATTTCATCATCTGGGAGGCTAACTACATTTATTAGTTTTTCTGCACTATATTCTCCAGCATACCTTGAGGTAGCTAGAGCTATAATGTAATTTGCTTTTCTCTTTGCCTCCTCTTTTGCCTCTTGCTCATATCGCCTAATTAGATTTGCTCTCTCAATTATTAAGCTATCTTCTAAATGAACTAAAAGCATACTTTTTGCTTCTTCTTTTGATAAAGAAGAGTAGTTTGAGAGAGCATTCACTATTTCTTCTTGTTTTTGCTTGTATTGTTCTTTTAAGCCATCTATTATCATTTGAGACTTAATAATATCACTTTGCTGCATTGCTATATTTTTGCTTTTTTCTTCAATTTGCTTTAATTGTTGGTTAATAATGATTTCTTGTTTTTCTAACTGTAAAGCTTTTTCTTCATAATTTTTTATTAATTTACGCTCTTCTCTTTCATACTGCTTTTTTAACTCTATCTCTTCTTCTTTTAGTTTTATTTTTTTATTTTGAAATTTTATTTCAGCCTCTTTTTCTATTGCTGTGGCTTTTATTTTTGCTTGTTGTATTACTATGTTTTGTTTTGAGATATAAATTTTTTTTGTTATAAAGTGTGAAAGGACGCCTGATGCTAGAGCACTCAAACCAACTACCAAATAAATCATATTTTTTACCTTTCTTAGCGATTATTATATCGCCTATAATGTCATAATAATTTGTAATTTTTATATTAGAAAAACTTAAGATTCTACTAACAAAAATATTAATAGGCTTATTTTTTAGCCTAGCGTAAAATCTATCATACATTCCTTTACCAAAACCTATTCTTCTAAAATCAATATCAATACCAACAATTGGAATTATTGCTAAATCTAATTTATTAAAATTTATAAAGTTAGAGTTGTTTGTTTGATAAATATTGTATTTATTTTTACTTAACGGTAGCCTAAAAGGCACAATTTTAAAACTATCATCTATGATAAATGGAGAGAATATTTTAATATTTTTTTGCTTTTTAAAATAAAAAATTAAAGGATAAATATTAATTTCAATATTCATTGGCAAATATAAAAGTATATTTTTTGGCTTAAACTTTAGTATTTCTTTTTTGATTAATTCTATTATTTTTTTATCACCCAATCTCTCTTTATTTGCTTTTAATAAATTAGATTTTGCAATATTTCTAAAATCTTTTTTTAAATCTCTCATAGTTTATTTTCTTAAAATATTTGTTTGTTATAATAACAGTTTATTTTATCAAAATTTTAGGATTCATTTTGAAAAAGATATTTTGGATTTGTTTAGTATTATTTTCCATTTTAAATTCATTTGAGGTAAAAAATACATTAGTAATTACTATACCAAAGCAAGAGGATTCCAAAGATTCTAGCATTAAGATACCAGCCTTTGATTTGCAAAAAGGCGATAGCGGAATTATTACAAGAGAAGTAGATAATAATGAATTTATATTATTTAATGTGGAAGTAATAAATGTAGTAAATGGCATAGCAGAGCTAAAATTAATAGAATTTAATTCTATGAATGAAGAATATTTGCCAAAACCGATAGGTGTAGTTAAAGAGGGTGATAAGGCTATCTTTAGGATACTCTATGATAGAGCAATATTAATAGCCCCAAATCAAAATTCATATCAAGAGGTGCTTGATTTAAATAAAAATATAGATTTTTTACATTCGGATGTTTTTGCTACATTTTTAGCTAAAAATAATATAAATATGCCAAATACTGATGATTTTAAAAGTTTTTGTTCTAGGTTTGATGTGGGTTTGGTTTTTATAGTTGGTAAAAATGATATAACAACTCTTAATTGTCAAAGTTTTAATATACTAGAGCAAGTTTCATATACTCTAAAAGATAATATAGTAAAATTGCCATTCTATACAAGATTAAGTGATGGGGTAATACAAGAAATATTTAACATTAAAAAATTTAGTGACTATTATATGTATTTCAATAATTTAATATATTCTAAGAATCTTACAAAACAATCAAAATAGAGCTTTAAGGGATTAAGATGTATAAGTATTTAAAAAATATTGTAGGAGAGAATGACTATTTTGATGATATGGCACATTTAAGTGCATATTGTTATGATGCAACTAGAGAGAGATTTGAACCAAATGCAGTTGTCTTTCCAGAGAATGAAGATGAGGTTTCAAGGATTTTAAAATATTGTAATGAAAATAAGATTCCAATTACTCCAAGAGGTGCTGGTAGTGGATTTACGGGTGGAGCATTGCCTAAAAATGGTGGAATAGTCCTAGCAATGGAAAAATATTTTAATAAAATATTAGAAATTGATAAAAAAAATATGGTAGCAAGAGTTCAACCAGCAGTTATAAATAAGCATTTACAAGAGATTGTAGAAAAAGAAGGGCTATTTTATCCTCCAGACCCTGCAAGTCAAGATTATAGCACAATTGGGGGAAATGTAAGTGAAAATGCAGGTGGAATGCGTGCTGCAAAATATGGAATAACAAAAGATTATGTAATGGCTCTTCGTGCTGTTTTACCAAATGGAGATATAATTCGTGCAGGCAAAAAAACAATTAAAGATGTTGCAGGATTTAATATTGTTGGAATCTTAGTTGCAAGTGAAGGTAGTTTAGGGGTTATTACAGAAATTACTTTGAAACTTCTCTCAAAACCAAAATATAAAAAATCTGCTATTGGAATCTTTGATACTATAAATGATGCTATGGAGGCTGTTTATCAAACTATGGCTAGCGGAGTTACTCCTGTTGCAATGGAATTTTTAGATAATCTTAGCATAAGAGCTGTGGAGAGTAAGTTTAAAAAAGGGTTACCTGCAGATGCTGGAGCAATACTCATAACACAAGTTGATGGTTCAATGAAGAGTGAAATTGAATATCAATTAGAAAATATTGAATATCAATTTAAACAAAATAAATGTACTAATTTTAAAATTGCACAAGATGAAAAAGAAGAAAATGATTTGTGGTTTGCTAGAAGAAATGTGAGTCAAAGTATTAATATTTATGGTAGTAAAAAACTAAATGAGGATATAACAGTCCCTAGAGCAGCACTTCCAGAGCTTTTAAAAAAAATTGATGAAATTTCAAAAAAATATTCTGTAATTATACCTTGTTTTGGACATACAGGTGATGGTAATGTCCATACTAATGTTATGGTTAATGGAGATGATAAAAATGAACTAGACAGAGGATATGAGGCAATCACAGAGATTTTTAAAGCTACAATAAAGCTTGGTGGAACATTGAGTGGAGAACACGGAATTGGAATCTCAAAAGCACCATTTATGAAATTAGCATTTAGTGATGAGGAAATGGAGCTTTTTAAAAGTATAAAAAAAGCATTTGACCCAAATAATATTTTAAATCCGGGGAAAATGGGGTTATAAAAATAAGATTATAAAATTTTCATTGCAATTAGTTAAAAGTTGTATTATAAAGTAGTGTAATATTTATAAACTTCTAATAATATGATAATAAAATTTGCAAAAATTATATTAGATAGTATAATTGCATTTCCAAAACTTAATTTGGTATTTAATTAATAAGGAGATTTTAATGGCTCTATATGATAGAAATTACACAAGTGATATTGGCTTTGAGGCTGAAAGGAGTGAGAATGCTCTAGTTGGCTTTGTAAAGCAAACTTATAAATTTTTTGCGGCTTCATTGTTTTTTGGCACAATAGGGGCTTATATAGCTATGCCATTTGCACCTATTTTAGCTGGTGGTGCGATGTTTGGTATCTTTATTTTAGAAATTGCATTATTATTTGGGCTAATTTTCTTAAAAGATAAGCCTATTGTAAATTTAATCTTACTATTTAGTTTTACATTTGTTACAGGTGTGGCATTAGTTCCTCTTTTGGCTAATGTATTAAGCCTTCCTGCTGGGGTAAGCATAGTAGCTCAAGCCCTTTTAGGAACTACAATAGTATTTGGGATAATGTCCCTTTATGCAATAAAGACTAAGAGTGATTTGTCAAATTGGGGCAAGATTTTATTTCTCGCACTTATTGGAATAATTGTTGCTAGTTTAATAAATCTTGCAGCTGCTTATTTCTTTGGCTTTGGTAATGCAGGGTTGATTAGTGTTGTAATCTCTGGTATTGCAACAATTATATTTAGTATGTATATAGCTTATGATACACAAAATATTATTAGAGGTAGATATGATAGTCCTATAATGGCAGCTATAAGCTTATATTTAGATGTTTATGGTTTATTTGTTCATTTATTGAATATACTTGGATATGTAAATAAAGATTGATAAGAATATTAGATGCTAATCTTAATCGAATAAGAGAAGGTATTCGCGTGATAGAAGATATTGCGCGATATATCTTAGAAAATAAAGAATTATCCATTAGATTAAAAAATATCCGCCACCTTTGTAGAATTGATAAAGATTTTATAGAGCTTATAAGGAATAGAGATATTAAAAAAGATATATTAAAACAATCTACAATAAGCGAACAAAATAGAGATAATATAAAAAGCATAGCAATTGCTAACTTTAAACGCTCACAAGAAAGTGCTAGAGTTTTAGAAGAAATGCTCAAGATAGAATCTAACACCCTTTCTGAACAATTTAAGAAAATACGATATGAGCTATATGATATAGAAATTACTTACTTTGCTGTTTTAGAAAAATATTCTATTTTATGAAATTTATATAAATGTAAATATTTATATGATAGACTCTTTTTAAAAATTGAAATTAGGAGTCAAGTCTCGTGGAAAGAACACTTTCAATAATAAAGCCTGATGCAGTTAAAAAGAATGTAATTGGCAAGATTATAGATAGATTTGAAAACAATGGATTAAGAGTTGTTTCAATTAAAAAAATTTTGCTTTCTGAAGTAATTGCAGGTAATTTTTACGCTATACATAAAGAAAGGCCATTTTTTAATGATTTGGTAAGATTTATGACAAGTGGCTCGGTTGTAGTCATTGTTCTAGAGGGTGAGAATGCTGTTAAGAAGAATAGAGAATTAATGGGCGATACCGACCCTAAAAAAGCAATAAAAGGGACTATTAGAGCAGATTTTGCAGAAAGTATTGATGCAAATGCTGTTCACGGTAGCGATAGTTTAGAAAATGCAAAAAATGAAATAGCATTTTTCTTTTCTCAAGCTGAAATACAATAAAAATTTTGAAAATAGAGATAAGAAAAATATCATTAGAGCCAAAAAAGTTTAATCTTAATCTAAAAGACATAGATTTTGATATAAATATCAATGGTAGTATTTGTAAGTTAATAAATGGTTTGATTAAGATAGAATCTAACCTTATTGGTAAAATTAATGTTATATGCGATATAAGTGGCGATGAATATACACAAAATATTGATAGAGCATTAACTTTATTTGCTAACAATGGCATTTGGAAAAATAATGATGTTGATGATTATTGTGATGTAATTGAATTTTTTGATAGTTTTATAAATCTAGATTCTATATTTATTAGTGAAATAGAATCGATAAAATTAGAGTATCATATAAAATAATTAATTTAAGGAGGATAAAATGGCGGTTGTTCCAAAAAGAAGAGTAAGTAAAACTAGAGGATTAAAGCGTAGAACGCACTATAAAATAAAGCTCCCAACTCCAATAAAAGATAAAAATGGAAATTGGAAATTACCTCATACAATATGCAAAGAAACTGGAAGCTATAAATAGAGAAATAAATGTTAAAAATAGCAATTGATGCAATGGGTGGAGATAATGGCGTTCAGCCAATAGTAAATGGCATAAAAGAAGCTTTAAAAAATAAAGAATTTGAAGCTATTATTGTTGGAGATGAATCGTTAATAAAACAATACTTAGATTCTGATAATAGTATTAGAATACACCATTGTAGTGATTATATAAAAATGGAAGATATGGCTACAAACGCATTGAAAAAGAAAGATAGTTCTATTTATCAAGCTATTGAATTAGTTAGAAATAATGAGGCTGATGTAGTAATTTCTGCTGGACATAGCGGTGCTAGTATGAGTTTGGCTACACTTCGTTTTGGAAGGATTGAAGGAGTAAGTCGTCCAGCAATTTGCACTACTATGCCTAGAATTGATGGAAAGACAAGTATTATTTTAGATGCAGGTGCAAATGTAGATTGTAAGGCTGAAAATCTAATTGAGTTTGCTATAATGGGCTATGAATACGCAAAAAATGTTCTTTCATACGAGAATCCTAGAGTGGGATTATTATCAAATGGAGAAGAAGATAATAAAGGTAATGAATTGACAAAAGAAGTATTTAAAATCTTACAAAAATATCCTTATTTTAAAGGTAATGTTGAAGGTAATGATATTTTTAATGCTAGTGTTGAAGTTATAGTTTGTGATGGGTTTAGTGGAAATTTAGTTCTAAAGGCTAGTGAAGGTGTGGCTGAAGCTATTAGTAAAATTTTAAAAGAAGAAATTAATAAATCTTTTATATCAAAAATTGGTGCAATATTTATGTTAAATGCGTTTAAGGCACTAAAAAGACGCACACATTATTCAGAATATGGTGGAGCACCGCTTTTGGGAGTAAATAAAAATATTATTATTTGTCATGGCAAAAGTAATGCAAGGGCAATAGAATGTGCAATTTATCAGGGCATAAATGCTCTAAACTCTAAAGTTGTTGAAAAAATTACTAATAGTTTTATAAAAAAATGATTTTGGAGAAAATATGAATACTAAAATCTATGCTTCACTAAAATCTATTGCTTCATTTGTACCTAATAGAAATGTAAGCAATAAAGACTTAGAAAAAATTGTTGATACAAGTGATGATTGGATTACAAAAAGAACTGGTATTGAGGGTAGGTATTTTGCTGAAGATAATCAAAAATCTAGTGATCTTGGGTTTGAGGCGGCAAAAATAGCAATTCATAGGGCTAATATAAAAGCTACTGATGTTGATATGATAATTTGTGCAACTTTATCCCCAGATTATCTTGCTATGCCATCAACTGCTACTATTATCTCATATAAACTTGGTATTGAGAATAAGCCTGCTTTTGACATATCGAGTGCTTGTAGTGGGTTTATATATCTTTTATCAATAGCAAAAGCATATATTGAGAGTGGAATGTATGATAATATCTTAATTATTGGAGCCGAAAAAACTAGTTCAGTGCTTGATTTTAGAGATAGAAATACTTGTGTTTTGTTTGGAGATGGTGCTGGAGCCGCTGTTATTGGTAAAACTAATGAAATAAAAAAAGCAATTGTTGATGTTCATATTAGTGCAAATGGTAAATATGCAAATTTATTGATGACGCCTATGGATTCTCCTTTTATTAAAATGAAAGGTAATGAAGTGTTTAAATTGGCTGTAAAAACATTAGCAAATGATGTAGAAGAAATTTTAAAGAAAAACAATATTAAACCAAAAGATATTGATTTTTTTATTCCTCATCAAGCAAACCTTAGAATAATAAATGCCGTAGGAAATATGGTAGATATAGATTCTAGTAAAATCGTCTTAACTGTGCAAAAATATGGAAATACTTCTGCTGCTAGTATTCCTATGGCAATTGATGAAATTTATAGAGAAAGGAAGCTAAAAAATGGTGATTTATTGCTATTAGATGCTTTTGGAGGCGGGCTTACTTGGGGTTCAAGTTTGCTTTATTTTAATGGTAGTTAGATTTTTTATAATATTAATATTTAGTTCTTCATTACTCACTGCAAATGCACAAATTAACTCTAAAAAAGAGATAAACACTCAAAGTCAATTAAGTGATGATAACGAATTGCCAACAGCAATACAAGATAAGGTATTAAATACAAGCTCTACACCATATACCACCCTTGATAAAATATTCCCAAATTATTATTTAGAAGGTGTTATGAATGGTTTTATTGATACAATAGAAAATGTATTATTAAAGATAGATATTAGAAGAATCTCACTTGATTTTTCAAATACAAGCATAAATGTAACACAAGAATATATAGATGATAATATTAATCAATTTAATAGTGATAGCTCAACTATTGTAGGCTTTAATGCTGATTTAGCTCTTGATTATAACTTTACAAATAGCAGATTTTCAAATAGACTTTTAATGGAGTATGGATTAATTTTGCTAAGACCTAGGAATGCTCCTCGAACTAAAACAGAAACTAGTGATAATATAGTTTTTACAATTGGATACACAAGAAAATCATTTATGCTTAAAAATGGCTTTGTAGGACCATTTGTTGATGGTGAATATCAAACTGAATTTACAAGAAATAGCAATGGGACAAAAAATCAAGCTTTACGTTATAAAGCCGGTATTAGAATGTTAGATGGAAAATATATTGATGAGCTTTATCTAGCAGGTGTTGGTGAGATTGATTTTAGCTTAAAACCATCTAGTATTAGAGGTGCAATAGAGACAGGCATAAGAGCAAAAAACCCTATTACTGACAATATAGGTGTTGTGTATCAAGCATTTTGGAGACAATATATAGGATATACAAATTTTAGAAGTAGTGATTTAGAATATAATGCAAATTTTGGAGTAAGGCTTGATGTAAGCATTTATGAAGGTTTTGCTTTATCCCCATTTGTATCTGCTAGATTTGCAAAGATAAAAGGTTCTACAAAACACGCTAGCAATATAACAACAGGGGTTGCACTATTATTTTCAAGTAGTATAAACGCAATATCTAATATTAAAAGCACACAAGATGAGAATCTAAAGTCATATTTTAAATCTATTGATTAGAAAATGATTGTATAAAATTTTTGTCTATAAAATTTATATAAAATTTTGTTTGTGTTAAAACTTAGTATTAAGCTATGCTTCAAAAAAAATTTTTTTATTTAAAGCATTGTGAGTATATTTTACCCAAGCAATTTTTAGTGTATAAAGCTCTCCAGAATAAAGTATAGCAAAAGGAAATGTGTTATAATAAATATCTTTTTGTTCTTTTGTAGAATTCATAAAAATTGCCTTTATTTGAGCCCCTTTAATATTGGCAATATTCATAGAATCTTCTGAAATATTTATAGCTAGTATAGGGTTTTTATAGGCTAGTTGAATGTGTTTAGAATTTGGACTGCTTTTAATGATAAAACTAAGATTTACCTTATCAAAGGCATAGTAACAGCTAGCTGTATAAACTTCATATTCTATAAAATTATGATATTTAGATTCTAGTTGTCTTTTTTGACTAGAATCTGAATTTTCAAGCACACTTAAACTAAGTAAATGATTATTAAGTAAAAAATCTAATATTTTTTTATCCATAGTGAATTTTAGCTAAATAAATTTATTTAAAAATTTAATATAATTGTAAAAAGCTATTAGATTTAAGGAGTATTTATGAGAAGTGATATTATTAAAAAAGGCTATCAACGTACACCGCATAGAAGTTTATTGCGTGCAACAGGATTGAAAGATGAGGATTTTGATAAGCCTTTCATTGGCGTGGCAAATAGTTATATTGATATTATTCCGGGGCATTTTTTTCTCAACAAATACGCCGCAATTATCAAAGAAGAAATCAGAAAAGCTGGAGGAGTGCCTTTTGAGTTTAATACGATTGGCGTAGATGATGGCATTGCTATGGGTCATAATGGAATGTTGTATTCTCTGCCAAGTAGAGAATTAATTGCTGATTGTATAGAAACTGTTATGAATGCCCATAGCCTTGATGCAATGATTTGTATTCCAAATTGCGATAAGATTGTTCCGGGTATGATTATGGGCGCATTGCGTGTGAATGTTCCTACTATTTTTGTAAGTGGCGGTCCTATGCTTGCAGGAAAGCTTGATGATGGCACAATCTTGGATTTAAGTTCTGCATTTGAGGCGGTTGGAGCTTATGCAGACGGCAAGATTGATGAAAAAAAGCTCTATGAGATAGAATGTAATGCCTGTCCTAGTGGAGGAAGTTGTAGTGGAATGTTTACTGCAAACTCTATGAATACACTTTGTGAGGCTATGGGTATAGCGTTAGAGGGCAATGGCACAATTCCAGCTCTAACTAAAGAAAGAGAAGAGCTTTTGCGTAAAGCTGCAAGAAGAATTGTAGAAATTGCACTAGATTCTAGTTTAAGTGAAAAATTCAAATTTAGAAATATATTAAATAAAAAAGCTGTGCATAATGCTTTTGTTGTTGATATGGCAATGGGGGGAAGCACAAATACGGTATTACATATGTTAGCTATTGCAAAAGAGGCAGAAGTTGATTTTAGCTTAAGTAATATTAATGAAATTGCAAAGAATGTATCTCATATTGCAAAAATTTCTCCTGCCTTAAATGTAATACACATGGAGGATATTAATAGAGCAGGGGGAGTTTCAGCAGTAATGAATGAGGTGGCAAAAAGAGACTTAAGTAACGCTTTAGATTCCGCTAAAGGTGAATTAAACTCTGCTCTTTATTTAGATGCACTTACTATTACAGGCGAGAGCATAGGAGAGCGTATTAAAAATGCAGTTATTGTAGATTCCAATGTAATTAGACAAAATGACAATGCTTATTCTCCTGTTGGTGGGCTAAAAATCCTTTTTGGGAATCTTGCTAGTGAAGGTGCAGTGCTTAAAACCGCCGCAGTAACAGAATCTATGAAGGAATTTGAAGGCAGTGCAGTTGTTTTTAATTCACAAGAAGAAGCAATTAAAGGTATTGCAGGGGGTAGAGTGAAAGCTGGCAATGTTGTTGTGATACGTTATGAAGGACCCAAAGGCGGACCGGGTATGCAGGAAATGCTCAGTCCTACGAGTTTGATTATGGGTATGGGATTGGGCGAGTGTGTTGCGCTTATTACGGATGGACGCTTTAGCGGTGCAACACGTGGAGCGTGTATAGGACATATCAGCCCTGAAGCTGCAGAAGGGGGGCTAATTGCACTTATTGAAGAGGGAGATAGAATCCTTATTTCTGTTTCAAGGGGTATTTTAGAATTGCTTGTAGATTCTGAAACTTTAAAATCTCGTAAAGCAAAATGGAAACCCATAAAAAAGGATATAACAAGCAAATGGCTAAAAAGATATTCACTGCTTGTAAGCAATGCCTCTAATGGTGCTATTTTAAAAACAGAAATATAAAGTTTTATAGATAAAGGTAGCTGTTAAAAATAATGTTAAAAAATAAATAATGCCTTATGGGGAGAATAAGTTTGAAGTCATTTGAAATATTAATTTGTTTAAAAAGCCTAGATATTAGCCTTTTTCAAACTATGATAAGAAATGTAGATAGATTTATAAGACCAAATAAAATAACTATTATTACAAAAGATGAGATAATATCTAAATTTAAAAAACAATATACAAATATAAATTTTATCAATGAAGATAGCTTATATAATGGCTTAAGTTATAAATCTGTACAAAATAAATTAACTTCTTTAGGCGGTTGTAAAAATCGCACAGGGTGGTATCTACAACAATTTTTAAAAATGGCTTATTCTCTTTACCTAGTTTCTAAAAATGGGGGGGGGTGAGAGAATATTATCTAATATGGGATGCAGATTCTATACCACTGCGTTTTTTAGAATTTTTTGATAAAGAAAGAGTGTTTTTTGAAAAAGGAAGTGAATTTCATAAGCTATATTTGATACATTACAAAATTTAAAGATTACTATAAAAGATGATATTTTAAGGAAAGCAGCCCCTTTTAGCTTTATTGCTGAAAATATGATGATAGATGTATATAGAATGTGTGAGTTTATAAAAATAATTGAAGTAAATCATAAAAAAGCTTTTTGGGAGGTAATTTTAGATAGTATTAATCCACTTGATTTAAGCTACTCTGGGTTTAGTGAGTTTGAGACTTATGGTAATTTTATGTATATGAAATATCCAAATGAAATTGCAATAATAAGTCGAAAAAGAGATAGATTTGCTAAAAAATTAATTGGAGATAAATTTTTAAGTGATGAAATCTTATCTTGGTATGCAAGGGATTATGAAGTAATTGGTATTGAAAGTTGGGATAAAACAAGTTATTTTTTAAATAAGCTTATACAAATAAAAATATTTAGATATATCCGCCCAAAATACTACAAATTCCTATTAAAATGTTTGGATAAAATTAGTATAAAAATAAGATTCTAGTTATTTTTAGCTAATAACTAATACATAAAAAGCTTTTATAGTTGTGTTAAAATTCTTTTTTTATTTATATATTTTTAAGGAATAATTTTATGAAAAAAGTAGCATTGTTAATGAGTGGTGGAATAGATAGTTCTTATAGTGCATATCTATTAAATAAAAAATATGAAGTATATGGTATTTATTTAAAATTACATAATAAAGAAGAAAAACACGAATTTTTTATAAATCGCTGTAAAAATGTGGCTGATAAATTACAAATAAATTTTCAAATTATAGATTTACAAAAAGAATTTAATGAAATTATATATAAATATTTTATAGATTCTTATAAAAATGCTAGGACACCAAATCCTTGTGCTATGTGTAATCCAAATATTAAATTTGGACTTGCATTAGAGAAAGCATTAAGTTTGGGATGTGATTATATAGCAAGCGGACATTATGCAAGAATTGTAAATTTAAATGGAATAAATTATATACAAGAAGCAGTTGATAAGACTAAAGACCAAAGCTATTTTTTATTTGGAATCTCAAAAGAAGCAAAAGATAGATTGATTTTTCCACTTGGCGATAAATTAAAAACTGATGTGAAAAGAGAGGCATTTGCAGCAATGCCTTGGTTTGGTGAGCTAGAAGAATATAAAGATTCTCAAGAAATTTGCTTTGTAGATAAAGACTATATAAAAACTATTAGCAAAGAATTAGATGTTAATCAAAAAGGTATTGTAAAAGATAAAAATGGGAATATAATTGGAGAGCATAAGGGTTATATGCAATATACTATTGGTAAAAGAAAGGGCTTTGATGTGCCACTTTCTCAAACAGCACAATATGTATTAGATATTAATGCAGAAGAAAATGTTTTAATTGTTGGCTCAAAAGAAGATTTATTAAAAAAAGAAATTATTGCAGATGCTTTTATAACTGAAGGTATAAATGATGGTAATCATAATATTAAGATTCGTTATAGAAGTAATAGTATAGAGGCTACTATAAAAATTAAAGATAATAAGATTTTTGCATATCCATTAGAGAAAGTTTATGGTGTAGCAAATGGTCAGGCATTAGTGATATATAGAGATGATGTTGTTTTAGGCGGGGGCTTCATAGAAGAATCTAAATAAATTTTTAAGAGCTATTAAAGAGTATCAAGCTTTTTAATAGTCTCTAAAGATTTTTATAATTGATTGGATGACTTATTGGCGATTTCTTCTAATGTTTTAACTAGTTTTTTATATATTTCTAATAGAGTAGTTTTATTATCAAAACTTCTAAGGTCATCTAATATTATATGAAACAATATATAATCTAATTGATTTGCTTTTTCTAAGCCTAGTAATTTTATATTTATTGCTTTATGAAAGACAATTAACTCCAACAATCTGTGCTAAGTTTTCTATTTTGTTATGTTGTAAATTGCTTTTTTCTTCTAATATCAAGAATAAAGAGTAAATATAAATGTAATATATTATTTTTTTAACACATTGTTTATTGTCCTCATTCATACTTTTAAATAGATTTTTTGCATATTCATTTATATCATTTCTCTCATCTATTAATACACTTAAAAAGCCATGTTCTTTAAATATTGTTACAATTACAGCTTGGTTAGAAGCAATATTAAATATTTGATTTAGGGTTAATTGATTATCTTTTGTTTTGATATTAATTAATTTATCTATTATTGTAACCTCTCCATATTTAATAAAATTATAATTTATAGCACAATTGAGTAAATTTAATGCTATATCAAACATAGGCTCTAAATCACTAACTCTTCCTTCTATAACTTTTTATATTCATCATAAAAATTATGTAATATTAAAATAACCGTCTCTATTTGTTTTCTCTCAATGCTATCGTTAGAAAAATTTTCATTATTGTTTTGTGTAAAAGTGGTGGTAAATTTATTAAATAGAGTATGAATAAGACATGTTACTATTAATAGTGGTATACCTATTTTTGGCTGCCATATTGAAAAAAATAATAATGGCAATGTATATTTTAATCATTTTTTAGAAACTATTTTTTCTTTTAAATATTCTATTAAAAGATTTATAGGAGAATTTGTATCTTTTATAAATTTTTCCTTTGTATGGTTATGAGTAAAATGATATATTTTATATATGTCATTAGGATTTCCATAGAAGCAAAAAATGTCAAATTCTTCATTAGATGTGTTTTGTTTTATTATATTGCTTATTTTTGTTAATCTACATATGTATGTTCTTATTGTCCCAATTTCATTTTTTGTCCTAAAGTTAATATTTTCACTTAAATATTTTTTAAAATCTTCTTTAAAGCTTGGAATCTCTGTATATAAAATATTTATTTCTCTTATTTCTTTTTTCATTATAAACCCTTAAATATTTTTTGCCATTCTACCCCCCCCCTATATTAATATATGCTTAAGCGTTAGATTAATATTTATTTAAGAAAGGTAGAGAGTTAAATAATAGTTAAGAGAATATTATTAGAATCCTAGAGGATTCTAAAGGTAATTTAGCAAGAATATGTGCTTACAAATTCAAATGGATGTGGTCTAGCCTCCCAAGGCCATATCTCAGTCTCAAATTTATATGCTTTATATGCTTGTAAAAATTCTTCACTAAATACATCGCCTTCTTTGAAAAAATCTCTATCTATTAGCATTTCTTCTATGGCTGTTCTTAGTGTGTGCGGAAGTTGCTTGATACCCTTTTCTCTTATCTCATCAAGGTGGAGTTTAAATAAGTCAATATCCATAGGTTCTCCGGGGTGAATTTTGTTTTTAATGCCATCAATTCCTCCCATAAGTAGTGCAGAAAATGCTAGATATGGATTGCTTGAGCTATCGGGGAATCTAAACTCCATTCTTTTTGTTTTCTCTCCACTATTGTATGGGATTCTAATACTTGCAGAACGATTTTGTGCAGAGTATGCTAAAATGCTAGGAGCTTCAAAGCCCGGAATTAACCTTTTATAAGAGTTTGTAGAGGCGTTTGTAAAAGCTGCAATGCTTCTTGCATGCTTTAATACACCTCCTAAGAAAAATAGAGATAATTCACTAAGTCCTTGATATTTATCTCCTGCAAATAGATTTTTACCATCTTTCCAAATGCTTATATGCACGTGCATTCCACTTCCATTATCACCATATATTGGCTTTGGCATAAATGTTGCGGTTTTGCCATTTAAATGAGCTACCATTTTTACTACATATTTTAATTTTTGGACATTATCAGCTGCTTCTAGCATATCTCCAAATTTTACGCCAATCTCGCCTTGAGCCTGTCCTGCCTCGTGATGAAGGACAAATGTTTCAAGCCCAACTTGATTTAAAACTTTTGCCATTTCAGCTCTAATATCAACCATAGAATCTATCGGTGGGACAGGAAAATATCCACCTTTAGTTCCACTTCTATGCCCTATATTTATGCCATCTTCAAAATCTCTATTTCTATTCCACTCACCCTCTTCTGTGTCAATCTCATAATATTGGCAGTTTATAGAATCTTTCATTTTAATATTATCAAATATGAAAAATTCATTTTCAGGTCCAAAATATACCACATCCCCTATATTTGTTTCCTTTAGGTATGCCATAGCTTTTTTCACAATACTTCTAGGGCATTTTTCATAAGGTTCATTTTTATAAATATCCCAAATATCGCAAAATACAACGATAGTTGTATCGGCACTGAATGGATCTAAAAAATATCTTACAGGGTCTGGAATAAGCAACATATCAGATTTATCAATAGGTTGCCACGCAGGGATAGATGAAGCATCAAAAGGGATGCCTTTAAAGGTATCCTCATCAACTGCTTTTATAGAAAAGCTAATATGATGCCAAGTTCCTTTAATGTCTGTGAATCTGAAATCAACAAATTCTACTTCATTTTCCTTGCAGAATGTAAAAAATTCATTTATAGCATTTTTTTTATTTATATCCATTTTTTCTCCTAAATTATAGATTTATTATTTTAACCAACTTTGCTTTAATAAGAACTATTCTAAACTTTTTTGTGCATTTTGGAATTTATGTTCAAATAAAGCATCCTCCTTTTTTAAATGAATTTTTAGATTATTTAAGCATTCTTTGCTAACACTTCCTAAAACTTGCACTACAAGTGAATCAAACAAGTCATTATTATCTTCATATAAAGCTCTTTTAAATAATTCAAAATATTTTTCAAAATCATCTTTATCTTTTTTGTCATTTACTTCTTTTTGCTGGATTGAGGTTAAAATATCTACTAAATCTTCTTTAGTCATATCATCAAGTTGTTTTGTTGAGTAGGCACTGCTTATTTCTCTAAGTCTTTTTATTAAATCCTGTTTATCTTGTGAGTTATTAAAAAATTGCTTATAGTTTTTTTCTAAGTCTTGTGGCATAAACTCGCTAATAATGTATTTTTTAATATTTGTTATTTTGTCAATATTTGATGAGATTTTATTATTTTCTAGTTGATTTAATATATCTTTTAAAAGTTCAACCTCATTTCTATTTCTCTCAATAAAGCTCATAAAACTAGCAATTTCTTCTTTTGGCATAAAATTTATTTTTTTTTCTATCATTTCAATTATTATTTCTTGATACTCTCTATATTTTATTTCTAATATTAAAAGCACTTTTTCAACCAAATCTGCACTAATGAAATTAACTACTACATCGTGAATATTGTTATATGGATATTTGACTAAAAGCTCATTAAAAGTGCTATAAAAATTATCTGTTTGTTCTATTTTAGCCTTTATTTTAGAATCTATTATTTCTAAGCTTGTATTTTGAATCTTTTTTATTCCAAGATTATATTCTGCTATACTCTTACTCCATTGCATAGTTGTTTTTTTAAACTGCTCTAACAGAGCTTCTTCACTTAAATTATTTAGATTTTCTAATCCGTGATTTTTTAATTGCTCTATTAATCTTTGTTTATTGCTTTGCATTTAATTCCTGCCAAATTGCAAACATATCAATATGCTCTTTATAATCATGACATCTAATAATATTTGCTCCATTATCTAATGCTCTCTGATGCAAACTCAAAGTCCCTGATAGCCTATCTTTAGTATCTTTATTTGTTATCTCCCCAATACTTCTTTTTCTACTAGCACCAACTAAAATCTCACAATCAAAATGTTTAAAATGTCCTAGATTTTTAATTAATTCAAGATTTTCTTTAGTATTTTTACCAAAACCAAAGCCAATATCTAAAATTATTTGCTCTTTTTTTATTCCCATAGAAGCTAACTCTTCTATTTTTGTAGTAAAAAACTCATCTAAACTTTGAGTAATATTTTTTTTGTGTGGCATAATGTTGCTATTGTGCATAATTATTATTTTATTATCATTGTTTTTTGCAAGCTCTGCTAGTCTCATATCTTTTAATCCATAAACATCGTTGATTATTTTAAAACCAAATTCAACGCATAATTTTGCTGTTTGGTAATTATAGCTATCAATAGAAAATATTGCTTTTTTTGTAAGATTTTGTTTATATATTTCACTTACTGCATCTTTTATTCTATCTATTTCTATATTAGGTTCTATCTCTTTGCTTCCCGGTCTGCTTGAAGCTCCACCAATATCTATAATATGAACTCCAAAATTTATCATATCCTCAATTTTTGATATGATTTGCTTTGTGCTTTTTACTCTAGAATCTTCATAAAAAGAATCATCTGTAATATTTATTATCCCCATAATTTTTGGCTTTAAAGTAGGTTTATTTAGATGTTGTTTAAGAATTGTGGCTAGATTTTTTAACCCAAATGGTTGTATATTGCATTTATTTATAATATGTTCCATTTGACTTTGTGTGGCAATTATGATTCCATCATAAAATTTATCCCTACATAGAATCATATCCCTAGATACTATAAAATCTCCTCCAGAGCTTAGTGCCTCTTGCTTTAATATATGAGCTGCACTAAGAGGAATTTGAAATACTTTAAAAATGTGAATTGTAGATTTTTTCAATGCTGTGCTTATGGCAAACTCTGTTGCATTAATATCTAAATTCAGGTTTTCTAACTTTTGGATAAACACTACCTTTCCTTAAACTGATATTTATATACCCTAATTAATGCAATAAAAAATGCACTCATTGTAGGACCTATTATAATTCCCCAGAATCCAAAACTAGCAAGTCCTGCAAGAATTGCTATGAAGATTATAATTTCATTAACTTTTACAGGCTTTTTAAGTAATGTTTTATTAACAAAGCTAATAATTAAAGGTTTTATTACATTATCTATTATGAAGCCAATAAAAATTAGTGAATATAGAGATAGAAAAATTGCACTTTTAAAATCACCACTCCAATAAATATATAATCCGCAAGGCACCCATATTAATGCTCCACCAACAACAGGCACTATTGAAGCTAGTGCATATAGTGTTCCAAATAAGATTCCACTAAAACCAAGAAAACTAATAGCAATTCCAAAGCTAATGCCCTGAAGAATCATAGAGATTATTGTAGTAAAAAATACCACTCTTAAAACCCCGCTAGTTTCTGCCAAGATATTATTGCTAGATTTTTTATCAAATGGAATAACATCAACAATATAAGATTTTATCTCAAGTCCATAGTAATAAAATAAATATAAAAATATTAAAACAAACACTAAGTCTGTAATAAAACTAATTCCTGTTTTGCCTATATATGTGCTTATACTCATGGTATAGCTTATTATTGTATTTATATTAATTGATTTAATAGATTCTATTGCTCTATTTTTTGCAATATTTGGTATTCCTTCTAAAAGAAGTATAGTTTTGTTTTGAATTTCTTTTATAAAAACTGATATTTTTGATAAATCAATTTGAAGTATTTGATTTATAATTTCATTACTAACTAGTAATAGTGGTATAATAAAAAATGCTAAAAATATAAAAACACTTACAAATGATGATAAGAAATTATATTTTATAAATCTATCTACATACTTTTTTAGTCCAAAAGTAGCTACACATAAAAGCAAGGCTACAATTAGATTCATCAAAAATGGTTCATATAGCTTTAAAATTAAATAAAATGTTATTAGAAATATTGCCCAAAAAAAGTATTTTGGTTGCATTATTATCCTTTAGAATAGATTTTTAAATGGAATATTAAGCAAATCATAACTTTTTTTAGTAGCAATTCTTCCTCTTGCTGTTCTTTCTATATATCCATTTGCCAATAAATAAGGTTCTATAATATCCTCTATTGTTCTTTCATCTTCACTAAGTGCTGCAGCTATTGTATTTAGTCCTATTGCTTTATTTTGAGATTCTGTAAGGAGTTTAAGAAATGCTAAATCTAGTTCATCAAAGCCTCTTTCATCAACTCCCAATTCATTTAATGCCTCTAAAGTCCTTTTTAAACTAATAGAATCTTCATTATTAAATTCAGCAAAATCTCTAATTCTACGAAGTAATCTTAATGCCACTCTAGGAGTTCCACGGGAGCGTTTAGCTATCTCTAGTGAGGCTTCATTGTTGCACACTTTATTTAGCTTTTTAGAAGCTAGATAAATAATTTTTGAAAGTTCATTTGTATCATAAAATTGCATTCTAAAAGTTATACCAAACCTATCACGAAGAGGGTTGCTTAACATTCCAGCCCTAGTTGTAGCACCAATTAGTGTAAAGTTTTCAATATTTATTTTAATAGTTTGAGCAGCAGGACCAGAGCCTATAATAATATCAAGCCTAAAATCTTCCATTGCAGAATATAAAATTTCTTCTATATTATTTGTTAATCTATGAATTTCATCAATAAATAAAATATCGCCTTTGGATAAATTAGTAAGAATTGCAGCTAAATCACCACTTTTTTCAATCATAGGAGCAGAAGTAACTTTTATATTTGCACCCATTTCATTTGCAATAACATATGCAAGTGTAGTTTTGCCAAGCCCGGGAGGACCAAAAAATAATATATGATCTAGAGATTCTTCCCTTTTTTTACTAGCGGCAATTGAAATATGAAGATTTTTTTTAATATTTTCCTGTCCTATGTATTCACTAAATTTTGAAGGGCGAATTGAAACATCATCTTTATCCTCAAAGGAAATTTTTTCAATTTCAACTAACCGTTCCAATTAATAGCTCTCATTTTCATTTGGGAAAGTAATATTTTTAACATCAGCATTATATTTTTTAATTGCTTCTTTTAGAATAGATTCTCCATCTAAATATTTTCTTACAAATTTTGGTGTGAATTTATTAAAGAAACCAAAGGCATCACTCCATACTAGTATTTGACCATCAGTTCCACTGCCACTTCCAATGCCAATAGTTGGAATTTTTAGGTTTTTTGTAATTTTTGTAGCTATATCACTCTTTGTCCCTTCAATTAGTAACCCAAAACAACCAATTTCTTCTAATTGTAATGCTAAATCTAATAAAGACTGATTCTCAGCTTCATCTTTGCCTTTAATTTTATATACTCCATCATGTCTATAAAATTGTGGCATAAGTCCAATATGTGCCATAACAGCTATGCCATTGTTTATTAATTCTTTTAAAAGAGTAATTTTGCTTTCATTTACTTCTAGTTTTATAGCATCAGCCCCACTTTGTTTATACATTTTTATAGCATTTTTTAAACCTAAATTTATATTTGGGTAGCTTCCAAATGGCATATCTGCAATTAAAAGAGACTTTTTAGTAACTTTTCTAACAGCTTTTGTGTGGTAAATCATTGCTTCTAAACTAATAGGGATAGTGTCATCATTCCCTCCAAAACTCATTGATAGACTATCTCCTACTAAAATAACATCTACTTCTCCATCAAAGATTCCAGCAAAAAGTGCGTCATAAGCCGTTATAGCAGATATTTTTTCAATACCTTTTAGTTTTTTAAATGATGATATTGTCATTTTTTATCCTTAGAAAGTTTTGTTAATATTTATTGGAATATTATATGGAAAATCGTCAATTTTTGCTTTTAAATTCAAAATTAATGAAATATTTTTAGAATCCTTAAGGTTTAATGAATTTTGCAGTTTATCTAAAACAATATCTATGCTATTATCTTGTTGCGTTATTGCTGTTGCGATTCCATTAAATTCTATTCCATTTAAGTTAAGCAAATAATTAATATTAGAAAGATGTATTTTAGCACTTGTTTGATTTTTAAGATTAAAAATAACTTTTATATTAGATAGACTAAAATTAATACCTTTCATCGTTATTTTTGGATTAAATGTTGGAATATTTATATCAAATTTTTCTCTTAAGCTATATTCCATTAGGTTTTGTTTATCAAAGTTTGGCAATATAATATCAGTAATAACCTCTAACTTAAATGGCAAAGAATCTAACTTTGTATAATTATCAATCATTTTTACCAAATCATTAATTTTAATATCAGAATCTAAATTAATATCATTTTTAGAGCGGGCTTTTAGGAGATTTTGTCCTTTTATTTTATAAGAGTTAATTATTTTATCCTGATAGTAAATATTTACCATTGCATCTTTAATATATATATCAAGAGGAAAAAGATTTGTTATGGATATGTTAGATTTTAGAATTATATTCTTAAGGCTAATAGATTTAATTTCTACATTATTGATTGAGATTTTTGGCTTGAAGTTAATATCTTCAAGCACGGATTGTATGGGTTGATTATCCATACAGGAACTAAAAAAAAATGCAATTAGTATAATAAATACATATTTCAATTTTTTATATAACTCCTTGATCAATCATTGCATCTGCAACTTTTCTAAACCCAGCAATATTAGCACCAATCACTAGATTTCCCTCTTCACCAAATTCTTTTGCGGTTTGGCTTGCATTGTTAAAAATATCCTCCATTATTTGATGAAGTCTTTTGTCTGTATATTCAAAAGTCCAAGGAGTCATACTTGCGTTTTGTGCCATTTCTAGCCCACTTACTGCCACACCACCAGCATTGGCAGCTTTACCAGGACCATAGCATATTTTTGCACTGATAAATTTATGCACAGCTTCTATTGTAGATGGCATATTTGCTCCCTCACTCACACATATACAGCCATTTTTAATTAAGGCTTCTGCATCATCGGCATTGAGTTCATTTTGAGTTGCACTTGGGAATGCTGCAAAGCAAGGTATGTGCCATACAGGATTTTTGCCTTTAGGGTAGTCTTTTATACTAGTGTATTGTGCAGAACTTTTATTTTTAACATATTCTTCTAGACTAACTCTTTTAACTTCTTTTATCTCTTTTAGCAGCTCTAAATCAATACCGTCTTTGTCATAAACCATACCTTTAGAATCGCTTATTGTTACAGGTTTCGCTCCTAACTGTTGTAGTTTTTCTATTGTATATATTGCTACATTTCCACTTCCAGAAACAGAGCAGATTTTGCCATCCAAGCTTTCTCCTCTTTGTCTTAACATCTCTTGTGCAAAATATACACATCCATATCCTGTTGCTTCTTTTCTAACTAAACTTCCACCCCAATTCAATGCTTTTCCTGTAAGCACACCATCAAATCTATTTGTTAGTTTTCTATATTGTCCAAATAAATAGCCTATTTCTCTACCTCCAACACCTATATCTCCAGCAGGAACATCTGTATGAGCTCCAATATGTCGGAATAGTTCATTCATAAATGCTTGGCAGAATCTCATAATTTCATTATTACTTTTTCCTTTTGGGTCAAAGTCACTTCCACCCTTTCCTCCACCCATAGAAAGTGTTGTTAATGAGTTTTTAAAAATTTGTTCAAATCCCAAAAATTTTATAATACTAGGATTTACACTAGGATGGAATCTAAGCCCTCCTTTATATGGACCAATAGCAGAGTTAAACTCTATTCTATATCCACGATTTACATTAATTTTACCATTGTCATCTTCCCAAGTTACACGAAAGTGTATTTCTCTATCAGGTATTATTAATCTTTCTAAAATAGCGCTATTTTCATATTTATTACATTTTTTTAAAATTGGCTCTAACGATTCAACAACTTCTTTTACTGCTTGATGGAACTCTGCTTGTTCAGGATATTTTTCTTTTACTAAATTTATAATATTATTTACATAGCTCATTATATTTCTCCTTTTTTTGATAGACTTAGATTCTACTATTTTGCAACTTTAAGTCTTTTTAATCTTCCATATATTTTTTTAGATTTCTACCAACTCGTGGATGCTTTAGTTTTTTAATTGCACTAGATTCTATTTGCCTAACTCTCTCACGCGTTACATTTAACTCTTTGCCTATTTCTTCTAATGTCCTATCGCTCTCATCATCAAGAAGTCCGAATCTCATTTTAATCACAGCTCTTTCTCGTTCATTTAATTGTGATAAAACCTCATCAATTTGATTTCTTAAATCCTCTTTTAAAACTTGCTCCATTGGTCCTATTATGTTTTTATCCTCAACAAAATCTCCATATTTTCCATCATCATCGTTACCAATAGGTGCATCAAGGCTTATTGGCTCTTTTGTCATTTTAATTACATTTTTAATTTTATCAGCGGGTATTGAAACTTCTTTAGCAATATATTCTATATCAGGTTCTTTTCCGTGCTTTTGGATATAGTCTCTTTGTGTTTTATTTATTTTATTTACGGTATCAATCATATGGATTGGGATTCTAATAGTCCTAGCTTGGTCTGCTATTGCACGGCTAATTGCTTGTTTAATCCACCAAGTAGCATAAGTTGAAAATTTTAGCTCTCTTTTATATTCAAACTTATCCACAGCTTTCATTAAGCCAATATTTCCTTCTTGTATTAAATCTAGGAATGGAAGTCCACGATTGGTATATTTTTTAGCGTTTGATACAACTAACCTAAGGTTGCTTTTTGCCATTTTATTTTTAGCTTTATCTACTATTAGTTTTCCTCTTTTAATTTGCTCTAAAATTTCTTTTAATTTTTCTGGCTCTAAATTAAAACTATCTTTAGAAGCCTCTTTAGTTTGTATTAATTTTTTAATCTCAACATATGTGCTAACCATAGTAGTCTCTGGAACAGCTTGTATAATATCTGCTTTTGACATATTAAGTATATTAGATAAAATATTTTTATGATTATTAATTAGGCTATCATTAAATAGAGGTAATTTATACTCTAACCTTTTCATTTCTTTTTCAAAACTTTCATCACCTTTCAATACATTTTCCATAATCTTTACTATTTCTGTTATTAGCTTACTCGTAGGTCCTAGTGCTAATAACTTTTCTTTCAAAACCTCTTTCTTATGGGCTATTAGTAAAATATTTCCTAAGCTATTTGTATCATTTGAGAGGTTGTCTTTGGTCTTTTGCATATCTTTTCTTGCTTTATCTAATTCTTTAAAAGCAACTATGACTTTTTTTACCCTTTCTGCATCTTTTTGAGTTTTTTTCTGTGAGATTTCTTCATCATTTTCTTCTTCATCAAATTCATCTATGGAATTCTTTTTATTATCTTTTGTAGATTTTTTAGGAATCTCATCAATTATATCTATATCATCACTATCATCACTATCAAATTCATCTTTTCCATCTTTATCTTCAAAGTTTTTGAATAATTCTTTAACTCTTCTCTCTCTATTAATTAGAGCATCTCTATAATTATGTATAAATTCAGTCAAATATGGCACAGAACAAATTGCATCAATTATGATATTCTCCCCTGCTTCCATATTTTTACCAAGTTCAGTTTCTTCTTCTTTTGTTAGAAGCTGTATTTGCCCCATTTCACGTAGATACATTCTAACAGGGCTATCACTTCTACTCCATTCTAAAGATTCTCTTTCTTTCATTAAATCAAACTCATCTTCTAAGGTTTCATCAATTTGTTTTTGCTTTTCTTCTTTTGCGAGTAATTTTTCTTCATAGTTTAATTTTTTTGCTAATTCTGATGAACTAAGAAAACTCTTTTTATATTTTTTAGCAAAATCTTCTATTTTTTTAACTTGACTTGTTGTGGCAGGTTTTTTTAGAATAGAGGCTATTTCTTCATATGCAATAAATTCACTATCCCTACTTTTAAATAGGTGTTCTAGCTTTTCTATTGGTGTTTTTAATTCTTTGATTTCTTCTATTTGCGTGAATTCTACTTCTTTCTTAACTTTTTTTTCTTCTTTCTTAGAAACTGCTACTGTTTTTTTAGGCGACTTTTTGGAATCTTTTTTATCTTTTTTATCTTTTATATTTTTTAATTCTTTAGTATTTTTAGAATCTTGTGGCTTTTTTTTGATATTTTTATTCATATTAATATTCCCTTATAAAAATTAAAAAAGGTCTGATTCTATAATATTTGTTATTAAATAAATATTAATGTATTAAATATAAAGTTTGTTTTACTTAAATTTCCATATATTTTTTGCTTCATCTATTAATTCTTTGTCAATTTGACTAACTAAAATTCCCTCTTTATCTCCTAACATATCTCCCAAATTACCATTAGGTAGGGAAATAAACGAGTTTCCATAAAATTTCCATTCAATATTATTTTCAAAATAGCTTCCAATCCTATTTACTCTAACTACAAAACAATTATTTAAAAAACTTCTAGTTTGTAGCATTCTAGCCCATCTAGCATTTGAGTTGAAGGTATTTGCCGTAGGAACAATCACAATGTCAATGTTCTTTTTCTTTAGCTTTATCCAAAACTCATCAAAATGGCTTTCCCAGCCAGATAAAACACTAATATTAAGTCCATCTATGTTAAAAATAAAGGGCTCTTTTAATTTAGATAGGCTAACTTTTGTATTATTAAAGAAGTTAGCTTCATTCCAATGTTCCATTTCCATTAGCTTTTGAGTGCGATAATAATATACTTGATCTTTATTTGTAATCATTATGCTTTTAAAGATTTCTTTATCTTTGCATTCAATTATTGGCACAATTATTGTTGTTAGATATTTTTTAGCTAATTGTGTAAAATATTTCTCTTGCACTAAGAATGTCTTTTGTAATTTTGTTTTATCTTTATATTCTTTAAAAAACAAATTACTTACATATTCGCCAAGCACAATTAAAGATGGTTTTTGCTTTCTAAATTCTTTGCTTATGTATTTACTGAATATTTCATTATTTATACTTGCAAATTGCGATATTATTATTTTCATTCTTTTTCTTTTTCAGATTCTAATTTTATCTCATCATATACCAATTTTGCCTCCTCAAGCATTTTTTGAGCATTGTTTATTTCAGTAATGCCCTCTTTGTATAATTCTATTCCATCTTTTAAACTTATTTCTGTGCTATTTAACCTATTTATTATTTCTTTTATTCTTTTTATTTTATCTTCAAAGTCCATTTAACCTCTTTCTTATCCATGATAATTTGGGGATTCTTTTGTTATATCTACATCATGAACATGAGATTCTCTTAAACCTGCACTTGTGATTTCTACGAAATCTACTTTTTTCCATAACTCATCTATATTTTTACTTCCTAAATAACCCATAGAGCTTCTTAGACCACCTTCTAGTTGGAATATTATATCTCCAATTTTACCTCTATATGGGACTCTTCCTTCTATTCCCTCTGGAACTAATTTATCTTGAGCTACTCCTTCTTGAAAATATCTATCAGAACTTCCACTAGTCATTGCACCAATACTTCCCATGCCACGATAACTTTTATATTGCCTTCCTTGATATATCATCAAATCACCCGGTGTTTCTTCACAACCAGCAAACATACTACCTATCATTACAGATGATGCACCAAGAGCTATGGCTTTAGCTACATCACCAGAGTATTTAATACCACCATCAGCTATAATAGGTATATTGTATTTTTTAGCTTCTTGTGCACAATCCATAATAGCAGTAATTTGTGGCATTCCAACACCTGCTACAATCCTAGTAGTACAAATACTGCCCGGTCCAATACCAACTTTAACTCCATCAGCCCCCGCATTTATTAAGTCTTTAGTAGCTTGTTTTGTTACAACATTTCCTGCAATAACATCTATGGTTAATTCTTTTTTTATATCCTCAATTGTTTTTAATATATTAATGGAATGTCCATGCGAAGAATCCAATACTATTACATCTACCCCTGCCTCTACCAAAGCCCTTGCTCTATCAAGTTGAAATACCCCAATAGCAGCACCAACTCTAAGTCTTCCAAAGTTATCTTTATTTGAATTTGGGTATTCTATTCTTTTTTGAATATCTTTTATGGTGATTAATCCTTTTAATATATTGTCTTTATTTACGATAGGGAGTTTTTCTATTTTATGTTTGTGCATAATATCTTTTGCTTCTTCTAAAGAAGTATGCTCTTTAGCCGTTATTAGAGGTGCTTTTGTCATTACTTCACCTACTTGCTTATTTAAGTTGTTTTCAAATCTAGTATCTCTATTTGTTAATATTCCTATTAACTTTCCATTAGAATCTACCACAGGAACGCCAGAAATTTTATAATTATCAGTTATTAATTTTGCATCAGCTAAAGTTCTATTTGCTTGTATATATATCGGGTCTGCTATTATTCCGCTCTCACTTTTTTTAACTTTTTTAACCTCTTTTATTTGTGTGCTTATATCCATATTTTTATGGATTATTCCAATTCCCCCCATTCTAGCTACTGCAATAGCAGTTCTATGCTCTGTTACAGTATCCATTGCAGCACTTACAAATGGAGAATTTAATGATATATTTTTAGTAAGTTTACTTTTAACATCTACCTCTTTTGGTAAAACTTCAGAATATGCAGGTATAAGCAATATATCTTCAAATGTTAGTGCTTTTTTTATTTGTCTCATATTTTATCCTTTATAAATTACCCTCTACATTTAGGGCTAAATCAAGTATATCCTGCTCTTTGAAATGACTTGTTATAAATTGCATTCCAATAGGTAGTGGTTTTTCAATGATAGGAATGCAGATACTAGGGAGTCCAGCTAGATTTACACCTATTGTGTAAATATCACTTAGATACATTTCAAGTGGATTTGTTCCTTCTCCTATTTTTGGAGCTACATTTGGTGCTATCGGGCTTATAATAATATCTACTTCTTTAAATATTTCATCATATTGAAATTTTATATAATCTCTTACTTTTTGAGCTTTTAGATAATATGCATCATAATATCCACTTGATAAAACAAAGTTACCAATTAAGATTCTTCTTTTTACTTCTTCTCCAAAACCTTCAGTTCTAGTTTTTAAAAATAAATCTTTTATATTTTCTATATCTTTTGCCCTAGAACCATATCTTATTCCATCAAATCTAGCTAGATTAGAACTTGCTTCAGCCATAGATGTAATATAATAGCTTGAAATATGATAATCTAAATCCAACATATCAATTTCTTTTATATTATGACCTAGCTTTTTAAGTAAGTCTATTAAATTATAATAAGCATCTTGAATCTCTTTGTTAGAATTTTTTATTAGTCTATTTAAGACTCCTATTTTAAATTTTCTATTTGGATTGAGATTTTTAAATATGCTTTCATTTTGCACTTTTTTAGAACTAGTAGAATCTAGTTTATCGTATCCTTTTATATAATCAAATAATAATGCACAATCCCTCACATCTTGTGTTATTGGTCCTATTTGATCTAGGCTAGAACTATATGCTATTAATCCATATCTACTAACACTACCATATGTAGGTTTTAATCCAACACACCCACAATATCCAGCAGGTTGTCTAATACTACCACCAGTATCACTTCCTAATGCTGCTATTGCTATGCCCCCAGCTACTGCTGCGGCACTTCCACCACTACTACCTCCAGAAACTCTTGAAGTGTCTTTAGGATTTTTAGTTACACCATAACAGCTAGATTCGCTTGTGCTCCCCATAGCAAATTCGTCCATATTAGAGCGTCCAAATGGTGTTAGATTATTTGATATTAGATTATTTATAACACTTGCATTGTATGGTGATTTATATCCTTTTAGTATCTTGCTAGCACAGGTTATTTCCCAATCTTTAACATTAATATTATCTTTTATTAATATAGGCACACCCTCGTTTGCTGTGCTTAGAGAATTATTATCTAAAATATAAGCATTCAATGCAGAATCTTTTGCTAGCTGTGCTATTTGTAGCTTTATTTCTTGTATCTTTTCTCTATCTAGATTTATCGCATCTCTTAGTTTTATCATATAAACTCCATAAAAAATTCTTTGAAATTATAGCTTTAATTCTTTTAATGTAACTACCTAAATTTATTTATAAATTTTGTTATAAATATAAGAGTAAATTCCACCCATATTTTTAAATTTTTCACTAAGAAATGAAATGTTTTTTAATTCATAATTTTTAAAGTTTTCGTTTAATACTATAGAATCTATTAAATTTATATCTTGTAGGTTAGTTGCTATTTGAAATAATTTTTTATCTTTAGAATCTTTTATATAAACAAGCCTTAAGATATTGTGATGAAATTTTATTAAAAAATTAAGCATACTTTTTACTTCATTTAAGTTTTTTAAATTTAAATCTATCTCTATTGCTTTAAAAGACTCTAGATTACTAGAAAAGATATCATCAATATTATTTATTTTTAGAATCTTAAAATTATCATTTTTGAATATAGCATTGTAGAATCTATTATATTTTGTAAGAGAATTTTTAACTTTATAAATAAATTTCCCATTTAAAGGTAATTTATTTACTAACACACCCTTAAAGTTAGAGCTAGATATTATAAAAGCCATATTAGGAGTGATATAATCTAACTCTAATATCGCTTTTTCATCGCTTAATTTAATATTTATTAAATCATTTATATTTATGCAAACTAAATTATCTAGTTTTAGATTTTTATATTTTACTAAATCAAATTGATTTGATATTTTAATAATAGACTTTTTTATGAAATCTGTGAAGTTTATATAATCTAGTGAATCAATAGATATTAAAGGGATATTAAATTTAGATATATTATCTACTTGAATTGTATTTTTTTTAGTAACAATGCCATAAACTCCACTATCTATATATTTTGCAGAATCTTTTATATTGCTAGATTCTAAAAAAATCATTCTTTTACCTCTTTGAGAATAGAATTATAATTTATACAATTATTTAAAATAATTATAGAGTTAAAGCAAAGTATTTTTAAATATCTAAATTATTTATGAAGTAAAAATTATACTATGTTTATGCTATTATGGGCAGTTTTTGAAATTAATGTAATATATTTTATAAATATTAAATTACAATATGTATTGATACATTTACTAAAATATATTTTTTTAAGTATAATAACGCTCATAAAAATTAAATTGATATTAATTAGGGGGCTTTTATATTATGAAAACATTAATTATAGAAAATGATGCATATTTAGCTCAAAGCATTAATAATAAATTAGTTGATAGAGGCTATGAATGTGTAGTTCAAAAAGATACAAATTTGAATTTAGAGGAGGATGCTTTTTTTGATGTAGTATTGATTGCATACGATGTTTGCACAACAAGTTGTGTTAATTTAATAAAACTTTTTCCAAATAGTATAACTATAATGATGATAAAATATGTTACAGATGATACTGTTACAAAGATGTTGAAAGCTGGAATCTATGATTATATTTTAAAACCTTTTGTTATTGATGAATTAATTAGGAAAATAGAGCATTATAAAAATTATAGTAAGCTTAAACAAGAAGTTTCATTTTATAAGAATTACTTTGAATTCATAGAAGGGGTATTAGATACACCAATTCCTTTTACTTATAATTTACCATTTATTATAAGAAGTAATTCTCAAAGAAGTGCAGATATTTATGCAATGAGATATGCAAGGCTAAAGAATATAAGGTTTCATTTTTTAAATATCACAGATATTGATTGGCGTGATATTTCAAGTATTAGTAGTTCTGATGAAATTGTTTATTTAATAGGCTTAGAACAGCTTAAAAAGTCTGATAGAATTGAGCTATTAAATAAGCTATCAAAGCAAAATATATTATTATCATTTATTTCGAAAGAAGAGATTTTGTTTAATAATATTGCAGATATTACTTCCTTTAGGAATGATATTGATTTTAATGGTGAAATATTATCAATTAAAGAGTATGAAAAAGTTGTAATTTCAAAATATGAGCACATTTATTCTGATATTGATCTTGCTAAAAAGCTAGGCATTAGTCGTAAAAGCTTATGGGAAAAGAGAAAAAGATATGGTATAGTTAAGCCAAAAAAGATACAAAAAAATATATAAGATATTTGAATGGATAGTGTAAGAGAAAATTTTCTAACATTATTTAGAGTTGGATATTTTAAAAAAGCTCCAGGAACTTGGGGGAGCTTTTTTGGTCTATTGCTTGGAATCCCTATTTTATACTTTTCAGCATTTAGTTTATTGCTATTAGCAGCTTTAATAGGTATTATTGCAATAAAACAGATTGATATTTATGAGGAGAATACCAAAATTCACGATGCAAAACATATAGTAATAGATGAGGTTGTTGGTATTTTTATTGCAATGAGTATTGCACAATTTAGTATTCCTAGCATTATTTTATCATTTATATTTTTTAGATTATATGATATTTATAAACCTTCTGTTATTGGAAAGATTGATTCTAATGTAAATGGAGGCTTAGGTGTTGTCGGCGATGATGTATTAGCAGGCTTTTTTGCCGGAATTACAAGTTTGATATTTATTTCTTTATTTAAAATTATAAGCTACTACTATTTGTAAATATATTTCTAAGCAAAACTCAAGCTTTTTTGTAAATTAATTTAATTAAATAGTTTGATAATAAGCTACTAATACAATACATTCTAAGTTTTATATATATTTTTGCAAATTTGTAATATAATTTAGACTAAATTATATTAGAGTAGGAGGATATATGAATACAGGCAATGTATTGGAGTATGATTATTCTATATCAAAACTCTTTGTTTGGACAACTTTGATTTTTGGTATAGTTGGTATGCTAGTTGGGGTTATTATAGCCTTTCAAATGGCTTATCCATCATTAAACCATATAGCGGGAGAGTATGGTATTTTTGGTAGGTTAAGACCTATTCATACAAATGGGGTTATTTATGGATTCACATTAAGTGGAATTTGGGCGGCGTGGTATTATTTAGGACAAAGAGTATTGAAGATTACATACAATCAACATCCATTTTTAAAGATTATAGGATTACTCCATTTTTGGCTATATGTAATTTTAATAGCATTAGCAGTTATTGTGCTTATTCTTGGAATTACTCAATCAAAAGAATATGCAGAATTGCCTTGGATATTAGACTTGATTGTAGTAGTTGTTTGGGTTTTATGGGGTATTAGTCTATTTGGAAGTATGGCAGTTAGAAGAGAACAAACTTTATATATAAGTCTTTGGTATTTTATAGCAAGTTTTGTTGCTATATCTGCTTTGTATATTTTTAATAATTTAGCTATTCCTACCTATTTTGTTGCAAATGTTGGGAGTATTTGGCATAGTGTGTCATTATACGCTGGAACAAATGATGCTATGGTCCAATGGTGGTGGGGGCATAATGCAGTTGCATTTGTATTCACTTCTGCAATCATTGGCGTAATGTATTATTTTTTGCCAAAAGAATCAGGACAACCAATATTCTCATATAAGCTCACATTGTTTTCATTTTGGAGTTTAATGTTTGTTTATATTTGGGCAGGTGGGCATCACCTTATATATTCTACTACTCCTGATTGGGTGCAAACACTAGGTTCAGTATTTTCTGTAATATTAATTCTTCCTTCTTGGGGAACTGCAATCAATATGCTTCTTACTATGAGAGGGCAATGGCATCAATTAAGAGAATCTCCAATTATTAAGTTTATGATATTAGCTTCCACATTTTATATGTTATCAACACTAGAAGGACCAATTCAGTCTATTAGGTCTGTAAATGCACTAGCACATTTCACAGATTGGATTATTGGACACGTTCATGATGGAGTTTTAGGGTGGGTTGGATTTACAATCATTGCGGCTTGCTACCATATGGTTCCTAGAATGTTTAAGAGAGAGATTTATTCTAAAAAGATTATGGAAATACAATTTTGGATAATGACTCTTGGAATTATCCTTTATTTTTCAAGTATGTGGATTGCAGGTATTACTCAAGGTATGATGTGGAGAGCTACTGACGAGTTTGGAAATCTAATTTATACATTTATGGATTCTGTATCTTCACTACATTTATATTATTTAATTAGATCAATTGCAGGGGTATTGTATTTGCTAGGATTCTTTATATTTGTTTATAATATAATAATGACTATGATTGCGTCAAAAGAGCTTGATAAAGAGCCTCAATACGCAACTCCTATGTCTGTTTAAGGAGGTTAGTAATGTTTAGCTGGTTAGAGAGAAATCCATTCTTTTTTACGGTAGCTTTTTTGTTAGTATTTTCTATTGCTGGTTTGGTTGAAATATTGCCAGACTTTGCGAAAACTTCTAGACCTGTAGAAGGATTAAAACCTTATAGTGTATTAGAGATTGCAGGAAGACAAGTATATATGAAAGAGGGTTGTTATACTTGCCATTCACAATTAATTCGTCCATTTAAAGCAGAAACCGATAGATATGGTTCATATAGTATAAGTGGTGAATATGCTTATGATAGACCTTTTCTTTGGGGTTCAAAAAGAATAGGTCCAGATTTACATAGAGTTGGAGATTATAGAACTTCAGATTGGCATTCACATCACATGTATGATCCACAAAGTGTTGTTCCAGGTAGCATTATGCCAAGTTATAAGCATAACTTTGTAAAAAATACTGATTTTGATACTGCTTATGCAGATGCTTATACAAATAAAGTTATTTTTGGAGTCCCTTATGATGCTGAAAATAATCCAAAATTAGGAACATTAGATGAAGCTAAACAAGAATTTATGCGTGAGGCTGAAATAATTGTTAAAGATATGAAAAATAAAGAAATAGAAGATGCTTTTAAAAATGGAGAAGTAAAAGAAATAGTAGCACTAATTGCGTATTTGAATAGTTTAAGTCAAAAAAGACGCTCTATTCAAATAACAGAATCTAACTAAGGTCGGGTTATGTTGGAGATATTTATTGAATTTAGAGGCTATTTATACTTTATAGCTACTATTTTTCTTGTTGCTTTTTTGTATTCATATGTTTATTATATGTATAAAGCACAAAGAGAAGGGACAAAAGATTATGAAAAATATGCAAGATTAGCCTTAGATGATTCTATTTTAGATACACCTTTAGAGGCTAGAGAGAATAAAAGAGATGGGAGGGAGAAATAATGCAATCTTTACTTAATGATAATATGGTTTTGCTTACATTATTTGGAGCATTTGCTATCTTAGTTTTGACAGCATTTGTTGTAAGTACATATTTTAATAAAATTAAACATAGCAAGGCAGATGGAGTTTTAACAGATGATTCTTGGGATGGAATCAAGGAGTTTAAAAATGATTTACCAATAGGCTGGGCAGCATCATTTTTATGTGTAATTATTTGGGGATTATGGTATATATTTGTAGGCTATCCTCTAAATGCTTATTCGCAGATTGGTGAGTATAATAGAGAGGTTGATAATCACAATAATCAATTTCAATCAAAATGGGCATCTCTAAGCCAATCTGAATTAACTACTATGGGAGATAATATATTTCAAGTTCAATGTTCTCAATGTCACGGATTTGATAAAACAGGAATTAATGGAAAAGCTGCAGATTTAAGTGTTTGGGGTAGAGTAGATCATATAGTAAAAGTTATATTAGAGGGTAGTGAAGGTATGAATTATACAGGTGTATCTATGATTCCTATAGAAATGAGCAAAGATAATGCTAGAGATGTTGCTAATTTTGTAATGAATTCTTTATCAGAAGCAAAGATTCCAGCAAGTGCGGATTCTATTGCTAGAGGAAAAGAATTATATTTAAATAATTGTGTAGCTTGTCACGGAGAAGATGGAAAAGGATTAATGCCGGGTTTTGCACCAGACTTGACAACATATGGCACACATAAATTTTTACAAGAAGTTTTGAAACGTGGTAAAAATGGACATATAGGGAAAATGCCTTCTTTTGAGTATGCAAAATTTAGTGAATTCCAAGAAAAAGCATTAAACGACTTCATCTTATCTGATAATTAAGGAGTATGTAATGAATGGTGGATATTTTAGTCTAAATGGTCTAGTTGGATTTTTTATTGCTGTTGTATTGCTTTTAGTCATAGTTGCTATATTTGCATTTTCTGCAGTAGGTGTTCAAAAAAGAGAAGCTACAAATTACTATACTATTGATACACAAAAAGCAGTTATGATAGATACTTCTAATAGTAAGCATTATAAAGCTAAATAAAGGGGTTAATTATGGATTATAATATAGTAGAAAAAGTTTTATTTTTATTTTTATTAATATTATTAGTTGCTTCAATTATTATAGCTTTTATTCCTAATATGTTATTACATTTGGTTTAATTTGGATTTAATAACCAAAAAGATTCTGCTATTATTTAGCGGAATCTTATTATTCTCCCATAATGTTTTTGCCACAGATTTTGTTTTCAATAAAGATTTATTGTTTGTCTCAAAGAGTGTAGATTTTGTTCAAAAAGTTTCTAATGAATTATTAAAAAAAACAGGAATTAATCTTTATGTATATATGGCAAATAATATAGATGAAGAAAATTATCAAAAATTTAGAAATAATTTTAAAAATAAGATTGTTTCACCGTATGTTGCAATTATTTTAATAAGAGATATTAAAAAAATTGATATAATAAGCTCTGATGATGATTTGTTAGATAAGAAAAAAGTATATTGGGAATATATGGTTCCATTAATTCCAAATAGAGATATTGACCTAACACCACAAGCTTTATCAGCAGTCGTTTTTAATGGATATGTCGAAACTGTGGATTTGATTGCAGATAAATTTAATGTAAATATAGAACATAATGTTGCAAAAGATGAAAAAGGTGCAAAAGCAGTAGCACAATTAATACTATATATAATGTTATTTTCTATGCTTGGATTAGCTTCATTTATATATTTTATAAAAAAGAGGAAGTAAGTGAAAAATACTAGAAATTTTTGGCCACTTGGTATAGCGATATTTATGATATTTATGGTTTGTATGATTATTTTAACTGTTTATATATCTATAAAATTTAAGCCAGATGATGATAATTCATATTTTTCTACAAGACAAATTGTTGATAAAGAAATAAATGATATTTTAGTTACTCAATCAGAATTAGAAAAAAAGTATAATTTTTATATATTTGATGGACAAAAAGAAAAATCTTTGTATAGAAAAGCAACTAGGCAGTCTTCTACTCCTATTTATTTAAATATGCAATCTAAATTAGAATTTAAAGTTACTGACAGCAGCCAAGCACAAATACAACCAAATTCTGTGAAATTATATATAACTAGATTTGCAGATTCTAAAGATGATATGGATATTGGAAGCCTTAATTATGTTAATGGTAAGTTTATATCTCCAAATATTACATTTAAGCAGGGTAATTGGAAAGCTTTGGTTGAATTTGATTTTAGTGGTAAGAGAGCATATTTTGAGCAATTTATAATTGTTAAGTGAGTTTTAATGATTAAATTATTTCAAATTATTTTTTCTATAATTTTTATGAGCAGTATATTATTTGCTAACATTAATGATGAAGATATATATATATTATTAGCATTAGAAGCAATAGATAATGGTGATTTTGAAACTGCAATTGAACTTTATGATAAGCTTTATATAGATACTAAAAAAGATGAATATTTAAAAGAAAAGATAAATATTTTAATCCAATTAGGAAAGAATGAAGATGCAATAGATTCTATTAATAAATATCAAAAATCAAATCCAAGTAATATAGAAATTAAAAAATTACTAGCATATCTTTATATTAATCAAAGGGATATTGATAATACGATTAAAACATACGAAGATATTGTTAAATTAGAAGATAATAAGCAAAATAATAGATTTCTTGGGAATTTATATCTTGCAAAAAAAGATTATAAAAATGCTAGAAAATACTTACTAAAATCTTATCAAGCTTCTAATGATGAAAGCACTTTATTAATTATTAACTCTATTGATATGGAACTAAAAGATTTTGAATTATCAATTCCTTTAATAAAAGATTATTTTAAAGATGAATTAAGTGATACATTTGCACATATTTTAATTGAGCTAGGAAGTAATTATGGAGTATTGGATAGTTTAGAATCCTTGTATTTAGATTATTACAATAATAAACAAAGTTTTCAAAATGCAAAGAATTTAGCAAAACTATACTTGTTTAAAAACAAAACACAAGAAGCATTAGACTTATCTAATAAGTATGACTTTGGATTGGATTTTATGATTGATTTATATCTTGCAAAAAAAGATTATAAAAATGCAAAAATACAAGCACAAAAGGCTTTTGAGGAAACTAAAAATAATCATTATTTAGGGGTTTTGGCAATTATTGAATTTGAAGATGCAAAAGATAAGAATTTAGTACTCAAATCAGTTATTTCTAACCTTAAAAAAGCCATAGAGGGTAATGAAAACCATGTATTTTATAACTATCTTGGATATTTAATGATTGATTATGATATTAATATTAATGAGGGTATAGATTATGTTAAATTAGCATTAAAAATATCTCCTAATAACTTTTTTTATTTAGATTCTCTAGCTTGGGGATATTACAAGGTTAATGATTGCAAGCAAGCAAAAATAGAAATTGAAAAAATCCCTCTAAATGTAATAAATGCTCAAGATGAAATAAAGGAGCATTTTGAAAAGATTAATAAATGTTTGGTAGAGTAAAATCTAGCTTTTTTCAAACAAAATCCTTAAATAAGTCAATTAAGCAAGTAAAAGAGAATGTGTTAAAAAGAAATAGTGAATTAGATTTTGAACTTTTGGGTAGGAGTTTATCTTGTAACCCATTTATGCCTAGAGAAATTTATAGCGGCATTTATTTCAAAGATGGGTATCATTTTTTAGATGCTATTGAAATTGATAATGAAAAAATGATAGCAAATGATCTAAAAGTAAATAATATAGTTGCTAATACGCTTAAAAATAATATTGATTTAATTTCATATATCAGGCATTATAGTCCATATTTTATTATTCATAAAGACATAATAATATCAAAATATCAGATTCTAGAATCTTTAGTTTATGGCTCTGACTGTGTAATTTTATCTAGTTGTGTATTAAATAAAGATTCATTTTTAGAATTATTTAATTACGCCATTCATTTAGGGCTTAATGTTGCTATTTTTGCTGAGGATAAAGATAGTATTAAGTTTGCAAATGATATAGGGATTAATCTTTTTATTTTGCAAGATTCTTTATTAAAGGAGTTTATTGCAAATAATAAGATAATTATAGATTTAAAATAATATTTATGCTATAAATCAAAAATTTATTTTAGGAGAACAATATGGCTTTAATGATTAATGATGAATGTATTGCTTGTGATGCTTGTAGGGAGGAATGTCCAAATGAGGCAATAGATGATGGAGAGCCAATTTATATAATAGACCCAGATAAATGCACTGAATGTATAGGGCATTATGATGAACCAAGTTGTATTAGCGTATGTCCTGTTGATGCTATCATTCCAGACCCAGATAATATAGAAAGCATTGATGAATTAAAGTATAAATTTCAAAAGTTAAGCAATAATGAGTAGATTTTATACATTAAAAAATTATTAGGAGATAATTTTGATAAAACTTTTCACTATCATTTTATTTAGTATTTTCTTTATATCTTGTGCGGGAACTATTAATATATTGAATTCAGATGCAAGGCTTGTTCGTATTGTTACAACAGAGCCTGCACCAGATTGTGAGTATTTAGGTGAGGTTTATGGAACACAATTAAACAATGGATTATTTAGTGAATCAGAACTTAATGAAGGTGCAATAAATGATACAAAAAATAAGGCAAGCAAACTTGGTGGAGATACAATATATTTTCTAACTAATCAAAATAAGATTGCAATTCGCACTACAGGAAATAATATTGTAATAGATGATAGCTTAAAAAGTTTACAAGAAGTAAATATAACAGCATTGGTTTATAAATGCAGATAAAAAATTAAGGTTTTTTAACTTTTACCCCTATACATTCTCTACAAGCCCCATTTGGGTTGTTTCTAAACACTTCCCAAAATGGAAAAGTTCTACAATTATTTGGTCTTACATTGTATATTGTGCATTGTTTATCATCATCAAAAAATATGCAAGCTTTTCCGCTGATATGTTCTTTTTCTATTAATGAATATTTTTCTCCAACTTTTCTAATATATTTTATTGTAAATTCTTCAAATTTCATATTTAAAAATTTAGCAATTCTCTCCATTTCATTTTTATTTAAAAATATATATCCACTTTCACCTACACAGCATTTTCCACCACATTCAGCACATTTGCTTTCATCAAAAACAAAATCAAATCCATTAGCTTGTTTCATCTTTCTTAAAGTAAATTTTCTTTTATTTTTATACTATGAGTGTTACAAAATGAAAATATTTCTTTAGTTTTCTGGCTGTAACTTTTATTTTGAAAGTTAAAAATTGGAGGTAGAACTTCTAATTGTTTTTTTGAAAAATCACAGCAAATCATAACCAAATTGGCATTTTTACTTTCATTTGGATATATAAATTGAATGGTAGAGATATTAAATTTATTTTTATTTAGGGCTATAAAAACATTGTAAATTTCTTTTGCATCATAACAAAAAATAAATTTTCCATTTTGTTTAAGAGATTTTCTAACGAAACTAGCTAAAAGATTAAATGGCAAGTTTTCACTCTTCTTTGCTAGAAATAAATGAGTATTTTTAGATGATATATTATCTTTTCTATAAAAAGGCGGATTTGATATTATAAAATCAAAATTTGAGAGATTAGAGTCTAATATATCTTGATTTAATATCTCACAAGCAATATTGTTTATATCTGCATTTTTTTTGCAAAGCTTAGTATTTGTATTGTTTATATCACATAATGTTAAATTAATGCTAAAATCTCTAGCACAAAGTAGTCCCAAGATTCCACTTCCAGCCCCAATATCAAGTAGTGAAATATTATTTTTTAAAAATTTATTTATAAAAAAGTATAAAAATAAACTATCACTATTATAGCAGTAGCCATTCTCTATCTGATAAATATCTAATCTCTTTTTACCCAAAGTAAAATATCCTCTCCTATTCTTTTACTATGCAAGATTCTACCTTTAAACTCACTATAAAAGTTTTTTCCTCTAGCCATATCTGCTGATATGAAAACAAGCATACAATCAATTTTATCTCTAAAGCTATCAAATAATCCTGCCCCACCTTCTATAATACTAAAGCCCTCCATTGGTATATCATTAATATTATCATAAAAGCTAATTTTTCTATTTTTAATTGAATATATATTTAAATTTTTATCTATATTTTTACTTTTTCCTATAACACATATATTTGGAGCCCTTCCTTTTATAAGCCTAGAATCTAAGATTGGATTATCATTTATAAGTGTTTTTGTGGATATTATAATTCTATCTGCTATATTTCTAAGTTTGTGAGAGTAGATTCTTGATTGAATAGAAGATATTATTCCATCCTCAAAGCTTCCATTTAGACGTTTTGCGATTTTATATACACAAAAAGAGCCTTTTTCTTGCATACATAAAAATGGTAATAACAAGTCTTCTCCTCTCTTAGATAAGATTCCACTTTCTATTTGAATATCACCTTTAGACAGAGATTCTATGCCACCACTCGCTATTTTATTTTTATCTCTTGATGATATAAATATTTTTTTAAACCCAAGCTCTTTTATTAAGTTTGCACAAGGGGGTGTTTTTCCATAATGATTGCAGGGTTCTAGTGTAACAAAAATACTAGCATTTTTAAAAATACCATTATGATTTTTAATTAAAAAATCATAAATATCATTCGCATTGCTTAAAGTTTCAATTTTTTTATCATAGCTTAGTTTTTTGTAAGCTTCTTTGCAAGCTAATAGTTCTGCATGTGCTTCTCCAAATAAATTATGAGATTGTATAGAGATAATTGCATTATTTTTATCTAAGATTAATGCTCCAACACTTGGGTTTGGTAATGCTAATGCTTGATTTTCCCACGCATTATCAAGCACCAGATTCATATAAAAATCTACTTCCATTCAAAAATACTTTTTGCTTTTTTAATTTCATTATATGTAAAATATTTTTCATCTAAATAAAATCCACAATCATTTGAATCTTTTAATATTCCTATTATTTTAGTTTTATCTTCTAGTGTAACTTGTATTTTATTGTTTATGAAGCATTTAAAATGATTTGGTTTTTTTAAGATTCTCTCTACACCAGGTGAACTAACTTCAAGAAAATATTCTTCATTAATTGGGTCATAGACATCAAGCAATGGTGAAATAATTTCACTTATTTTTTCGCAATCACTATGTCCTATACCATTTTTAGAAAAAATAGATATTCTTAGTATTTTTATATTATTTTCTTTAACTAGCTCAATGTCATATAAAATATAGCCATTACTTTCTACGATACACTCTATTTCTTTTTCTAATTTTTCATCTATCATTTTTTATTCCTATTTTCGCCCTTATTTTCTTGCTTTTGCTTGATTTGTTTAAAAATAGATTCCAATTTATTTATATTTTCTAAACTATTATCAAATTCATAACTTAATTGTGGAGTCTTATACCAAGATAACGAGGTTTGTAGATATTGCCTTATTGTGTTATTTGCTTTTTTTAACATTTTCAGTATAGCTTCTTTCTTTTCTTTTTGTATTGGTGCTGGGTCAAGATAAACTTTAGCAAACTCTTTTCCATTAGAACACTTTACCCTAGTAATATTTAGCGTGTTTAACCTTGTATCATCAAGCATATATAAGGCTTCTTGTAAGGCTTCTTGTAAGATAGATTGTGTTTTTAAGATTTTGATATTCATATTTTTTGTTTTTTATACACTTCTTTTATAACTTCAAAATTATCGCCAATCTTTATATCATTAAAAGAATCTAGCATAATTCCACATTCATATCCTTTAGAAACCTCTTTTACATCATCTTTAAATCTTTTTAATGATGCAATCATTCCTGTATATATTACTTTAGAACCTCTTAATAGCTTTATTTTATCACTCTTATGTATAATACCATCATTTACAAAGCATCCAGCTATAACACCTCCCTTTCCAATGCTAAATATATCCCTTACCTCCACATTACCTATTACTTCTTCTTCAATTGTTGGACTCATCATATTTTCAATAATTTCTTTCACATCATCAATAAGGCTATAAATTACAGAATAGCTCTTAATTGAAACATTTTGCTCTTTTGCTTTTAACTTTACTTTTCCAAGAGGTTTTATGTTAAACCCTAATATATAACAATCTGTATTTGATTGAGCTATGGATATGTCATTTTCTGTTATATTACCAACTGATGAACTTATTATATTTATTTTTATTTCATCATTGCTTAGAGATTCTAAAGAGGCTTTTATTGCTTCTAATGAGCCTTGAGTATCTGTTTTAATTATTAAAAGCAAAGGTTTTAATTTTGAATTTGCCACAACAGAACTTAATTCATCAAGCATTACTTTTGTGCTTTTGCTTAGTTCTTTTGACCTTAGATAAGATTTTCTTTTTGTTGCATATTCCTTAGCTTTTGTTTCATCTTCTACTCCAACTAAGATTGCTCCTGCATTAGGAACTTCACTTAATCCTGTAAGAATAGCAATTTCTGATGGTTTAAGTTCATTAATTTTTTCTCCATTATCTTTTATCAATGCTCTAACTTTACCATAGGCTGTATCTGCTACTACACTATCTCCTACTTTTAAAACACCCTCTTGTACAATTACAGTTACAACAGGACCTTTTCCTTTATCAAGACTTCCTTCTAAGATAATTGCCTTTGGCTGGCTTAAAATATTTGATTTTAAATCCATAAGTTCAGCTTGTATTAAAATTGTATCAAGTAAATCATCTATGCCTAAACCACTTTTTGCACTAATTGGTATAAAGTCATACTCTCCACCCCAGTCAGCCGGGGTATAACCTATTTCTGCCATTTCTGTTTTTATTTTATCTGGGTTTGCATTTTCTTTATCCATTTTATTCATTGCAATAATTATTTGGACATTAGCCTCTTTTGCGTGAGACAAAGCCTCTTTAGTTTGTTGTTTTACACCATCATCAGCAGCAATTACAATTATTGCAATATCAGTTACTTGTGCTCCACGAGAACGCATTGCAGCAAATGCTTCGTGTCCGGGAGTGTCTATAAAAGTAATTGATTTATTATTTTTTTCAACCATATATGCACCTATATGTTGTGTAATACCTCCTTGTTCATTTTTGGAGATTCTAGAGTTTCTTATATAATCTAGTAATGAGGTTTTCCCGTGATCTACATGTCCCATTATTGTTACAATAGGAGAGCGAATAATTAATTCTTCATTTTCTGAAGTAGTTTCCAAGTATTCTAATTCTCCTCCTGCTTTAGAAATTTCTATTTTTAAGTCAAATTCTTGTGCTAGAATCTCAATAATAGTAGTATCTAAAAAGTCATTTTTAGTTACCATTTCACCCATTTTAAATAACTTAGATATTATATCAGTAACCCTAAGACCAACCCTGTCGGCAAATTCATATACTCTAATTTCATCTGGAATCTTAATAATATTATTATTCTTTTGGATTGTAGATTGATTTGCATTAGAGTTAGAAACTTTTTTAAAGCTTCTCTTTCCTTTTTTTCTTTCTCTTCCTATACTATCAAAAAACCATGGATTAGCTCTTTGTATTCTAACCCTATCAGTTATTTTTTCTTCACTTTTTTCTTCTACCTCTATTTCATTGTCCATTTCATTTAAGTCAAAAAGCATTACTTCATTATCATCATCTATATTTGTATCACCTAGATTTCTATTTAAGTCAATTTTTTGTTCATTTTCTTTATGAGATTGAGTTTTCTTGTGCTCTTTTTTCTTTCTTTTTTCTTTCTTTGGTTTTTCATAATCTAAATTATTTGGATGTAGAATTTTATCTTTTATCTCATTTGCTAGAGTTAATTTTTCTGAATTATTATCTTGAGTTTTTGTATTAGTATTTTTAGAGACAACTATAATCTTTCTAGTTTCAATCTTTTTGACTTCATTTTCTAGGTTATACTCTTTTTTCGGTTCTTCTTTAGGACATTCTTTTTCTTCTTTTTTTGCTTTAGACTTCTTAGTTTCTTTTTTAGATGACTTTTTAGCTTCTTTAAGCTCTTTTTCTTCTTTTTTTGCTTTAGCTGTTTTAGATACCTTGCTAACTTTTTTTTGTGGAACTTTACCCATTGCAATATAGTTATAAATATCTTCTGCTTGTGTATCTGTAACGCTACTGTTTGCACTTTTTATATTAATATCAATTTCTAATGCTTTTGCTATAATCTCTTTTGATTGCATTCCTAGCTCTAATGCTATTTCTGAGACTTTTACTTTTTGTTCTTTTCCCATTTTTGGATTATCTCCTTAAGACTTGAATTTATATTATCTTTATTTTTTATTTTATTAATTTTACATATTGCCTTTATACAATCTTTAGTGGATATACAGCACTTGCATAGATAAAAACTCCTACCTTGATTTGTAAAATTTAGCAGTTTTTCATTTTTAATTTGTAACCTCAATAGACTTTTTTGATTAAATCTATATCTACAAACAATACACATTCTAATCTTTATCATTCTTTAATATTATACCAAAAACCCTAGATAATGTTATAAAATACTTATACCATTGTTATCAAAATCAAGCTCTAATACTCTAAAATCATAAAATTTTTTGCTTAAAGCTAGAGCTAGTTTGCTTGCATCATTTTTATAACAAATATTTAAGAATGTAGAGCCACTGCCAGATAATACACTCATTAATGCACCATTTTTAATGGCTTCTTTTTTGACATTGAATAAAATTGGTAAAAGAGACATTCTTTTGTCTTGATGTATTTTATCCTCTGATGCAAATTTTAACAGATTCCACTTTTTTTGTGCAAAAATTGAGCTAATCATTGATGAACGCGATATATTAAATATAGCATCATTTAATGATATTTGCTTTGGCAGAGTTTTTCTTGAATATTTAGTTGATATTGGTTTGTTTGGTATGACTATAACAGCTTTTATATCGGGTGGAATCTTAGTTTTAGTATAAAAAACTCTATTATTTTTTATCATTGTAGTATTAAATCCACCAATACAGGCTGGAGTTATATTATCTGGATGTTTTTCATACTTTAATGCTTTTTGTAAAATAACATCTTTTGTATATGGAATCTTTAATATCTCATAAGCACATACAATTGCTCCAACAATAACAGCAGAACTACTTCCAAGACCTCTTGAAATAGGGATATTGTTTTTTAAGTAAAAGCTAAAGTTGCTTTCTTCTCCGCTAAGTGATGTATAAATTTCTTTAAAAATTTTTATAAAGTTATTATCTTTTATTAATTTAGGGATTTTTTCTCCCTCGCCTTTTATTTTAATGCTTTGTAAGATAGAAGGCTTAACTATAAAATCATTATATAAACAAAGGGCTAACCCTAAGCTATCAAAGCCAGGTCCTAAGTTTGCACTTGTAGCTGGAATTCTTACTATCAATGTAACTCCTAAAATTTGCTTGCGTATTCTAGCTAATCTAAACTTACATTGCTTTTTATTTATTTAAAAATTACTTTTAAATTTGTTAATTTTATATAATCTAAAGATTATAATTTCATTAAAAATTATAAGGTTATTTATGAAATTAGCTGTATTTGACTTTGATTCTACACTTATGGATGGTGAAACAATAGATGAACTTGCAACTTTTTATGGTGTGTCAAATGAAGTAAGAAATATCACAATATTGGCAATGAGAGGGGAACTTGACTTTTATGAGAGCTTAAAAAGTAGGGTTGCTTTATTAAAAGGCATGAAAGAAAGTGATGCAATAATGGTATGTGAGAGTTTAAAACTAATTAAAGGTGCTAGAGAAATAGTTACAGAGCTTAAAAAAAGAGATTATAGAGTAGTTTGCTTTAGCGGTGGATTTAAGTTTGCCACTTCTCATTTTAGAGATATTTTGGGACTTGATGCAGATTTTAGTAATATACTTCATACAAAAGTAGGAATCTTAAGTGGTGAGGTTGGAGGAGAGATGATGTTTAGCGATTCTAAAGGTAAAATGCTTCTTACTTTGCAAAAATTATTAAAAGTTAGCAAAGAAGATACTATTGTAGTTGGAGATGGAGCAAATGATTTATCAATGTTTGCTTTTGCCTCTAAAAAGGTTGCATTTTGTGCTAAAGAAATTTTACAAAAAGAAGCAAATATTATAATTAATAATAAGGATTTAAGAGAGATTTTAAATTATATATAGGAGAGTTTATATGAGAGAATTAAGAAAAGAGGGCTTTAGTCTTTGGTGTGATTTTATACAGAGGGATTTTTTAAATACAACATTTAAAGTGCTAATTAAAAATGGAATAATTTATGGTGCTACAAGTAATCCTAGTATATTTGCAAATGCTATTCTAAAAAGCCATTTATATAAAAATGATATAAATAGACTTAAAGGAAGTATGGATTCCAAGAGTATTTATGAAAACCTTGCATTTAATGATATAGCAAATGCCGCAGAATCTCTTATGCCACTTTATCTACACAATAAAGATGATGGCTTTATTAGTATAGAAATTGACCCATTGTTAAGTAATGATGCAAGGGGGAGCATTGAGGAGGGGAAAAGAATATATAAAACTATCAATAAAGAAAATGTTATGATAAAAGTTCCTGCTACAAATGAAGGTTATGAAGTGATAAATGAATTAACAAAAGCAAATATAAATGTAAATGCTACACTTATATTTTCTACTACACAGGTAATAAAATGCTTAGAATCTGTTTATAAGAATACTAAGTCTAGAGTTGTAATTAGTATTTTTGTCTCAAGGTTTGATAGATATTTAGAAGATATTTATAAAGATAAGAATCCTACCCCAAAACTAGGAGTTTATAATGCAATGAAATGTGCAAAATTAATAAATGAGTTTAATTCTACAAACATTAGAGCTCTCTTTGCTTCAACAGGTGTGAAAGGTGATTTTATAAATCCAAATTATTATATAGAATCTTTGCTTCTTAAAAATACTATAAATACAGCTCCACTTGAAAGTATTGAGCAATTTATTAAAAATGGAGATAAGAAATTAAAAAATATAGAATCTAATTTAGATTTTTATTTAGTGCAGTATGATATAGAGGATATTTGTAAAAAATTATTTGAAAATGGAATAAATGCGTTTGTTAAAAGCTTTGAAGAAATGCTTAGAGCAATATAGAGTGCTTGCTAAATTAGCAAGCACATTTTATTGAGGTGGCTTTATTTAATACTTTTTTAGAATATAAAATTATTAAACATAACATCATTGTCAATAAAATATAATTTACTACAACTCCACCATAATTTCCAAATACTTCAAGCAAATTCATTTTAGGAAATGGAGTAGCTATGATGTTAGCATAATAATCCCAAGTCAGTGCTAATATAATTGTTCCTATAATATTGCCAATTCCTACAATCCAATAATGAACTTGCCCTTCTACTGCTCTATACATCCACCCACATTCACAACCTCCAGCTAAAACTATACCTAAACCAAATAAGAATCCCCCAATTGCTACATTTGGACCAATCCATACCATTTTAATACCATTGCCTAGCATAATATAGCTGAATGCACCAATACTAGATACCATCATACCTATAAAAATAGCCTTTGCCATTTCGCTTCTTCCTGTTAAAAATAAATCTCTAAATGCTGAGGTAAAACAAATTTGAGCCCTAGATATTAAAAATCCAAAGCAAAGTCCAAATGATAGTGCAAGCCCAAGTAGCACAATAGGCTTTTTACCTTGAGTGCCTGTAAAGCTTAAGTATATTACCCAAATAATGCAAAGTGCAAAAATAATGCTTCCTAAGCAAAAAAGATATTTTTCTCTTTTTGTGTTTTTATTTAGTCTTATTGCTGTATTCGTTTTAACAAGAGTTGCTTTTGATTGTAGAAATGGTAATGCCACAATTTTAGAGCCTAGATATATTCCAACTATCATAAATACTACAAAAACCCAAGTATGAATTGAAAAATAAGGTAGTCCTGTAAAAAAGTTTGCTAAATTGCAACCCATAGCAAGTCTTGCACCAAATCCACTTAAGATTCCACCAATTAATGCTTGAGCGATTCTAATGTTTGAAGCAGGCATTCTTAACCTTACATTATTTGCCCAAAGTGCTGCGATAAAGCAACCAAGAAACATTCCAATTAGCATAATTCCGTCATTTCTACTTAAAGGCGTGCCACTTAAGTTTGTAATTTTATAATATTCATATTTGCTTAAATCCATTCCAAATAACTCTAAAAATTCGCCACCCCACCTAGTCATTTCACCTGTTACAGCCCATACACTTCCAAAAAAACCAAAATAATAAGTAGATAATATTGCAAGGGCAATAACTGCTGGAAATGGTTTGTAAAATTTAATTAAATATTTATCTTTAAATTCATTCCACATTTTACTTCCTAATTAAAAATATAAGTATAGGACCATCTTGTTCTACTCTAAGAACTTCATATCCGTGATTTTTTGCATCTAGTGGTATATTATTTACACTCTGCGGACAATCACTAATAACTTCTAATATCTCACCATTTTGTAACTGCTTTAATGCTTCTAATGTTTTTAAAGCAGGATAAGGACAAGATTCTCCTTTTACATCAAGCGTATAATTTGGGATTATTTCATTCATAGCTATCCTTTTTTAAATTAATTTAATTTACATAAAGATTAACTAGATTTTAAAATTTGCAATGAAGAAAAATAACATAATGAAGAAAATCTAAATGTAATATTCAAAACCTTGAATCTAATGCTTGAAATTATACTATAAAATTTAATTATTTATTATTTTATAAGCTTTTTGCATAATATAAGAGATTTCATTATATGGCATTTCTAAAAATATACTTGATGCCTCTATTGCTTGATATAAAAGCATTTTGCTTCCATCTATGGATTTTATATTGCATTTTTTAGCAAGCTCTAAGAATTCACATTTTTTTCCATACATCAAGTCAAAAGCAAGTTTTGCATTATAAAATAGCTTAATTAGAGTATTTTTTTCTAAAGGAAGTTCATTATTTATTGAAGATGAGGTTGCATTGATTATTAAGTCATAATTTGAGATATTAAAATTATTTGTGCTAAGAGAAAAAAAATTATGTTTTTTAAAAAATTCTAGTTTTTCAGGGCTTCTATTTATTATAGTAGTTTCTATATTATTTTCTCTTAAAATAAAGGCAATAGCCTTTGCGCTACCTCCTGCACCTATAATTAGAGCATTTTTAATGTTTTCATTTTCTATATTTTTAAAAAAGCCCATTGCATCAGTATTATAACCAATTAGCTTATTATCTTTTTTTACTATGGTGTTTATTGCATTAACTTTTTCTGCTAATGGGTTAAGATCATCACAAAATTTAATTAATTCTTCTTTGAATGGAAGTGTAATATTTGCCCCATTAAACCCATAATTAAAAAATATGTCTCTAAAATTTTTGCTAGATTTTAAATGAAATCTAACATATCTAGCATCAATTTTTAGGGCATTAAAGACATAGTTATGCAAGAAAGGTGATTTTGAGTGAATTATTGGATTACCAAATACGCTATATATTCTCATCTTTCTTTTATAAGTCTAAGCAATATATATCCACCATTTTCTAATTTTGCCCAAGTGGAATCGGTATTTACGATACTAATGATTGCTCCTTTTTTAAATCTTTTTATAATATCAGAATTAACATCTGGTTTAGATCTAATATTTGCAAAACTAACATCTACTATATAATCCTTTGGATAAATATTAGAATCTAGAGATACATCTTTATTATTTATCATGGAATTTTGAGAATCTTGCATAGGGTTTAAATAAGTATTTTGTGTAGAATTTTTATCATTATTTTCTATTATATGAATATGTTCTATCATATCAATAGGCTCTTTTAGCTCGTCATTTAATGTTTTATTTACTTCTTTATTTTCTAGCTCTTTGGGAGGTTGTGTTTTATTTAAAGTATTTTGTGTAATGTGTTGGTTAGAAACTTCTTTTTTGCCTATGTTAAAAGCAAATAATTTTGATTCTTTATGAGAATTATTATCTGCAATAATTATTACAATTAAATATATTAATATTCCTATTATTACTATTCCAAGATATGTTAAAGATATCTTATAGCTACTTCGCATCCAAACTCCCAAGCTCTATAGCAGCCATTTCTATATATTTTTTAGGTATTTCTCCTTTGCTAAATATAGTAGGCTCAATATTGTAATAATATTCACAAATATCAAATAGTAAAAAACACATTCTAGTTAATAATCTAAGGTTTCCATCAGTTTGTTTAAAGATAAATTTATAATGGCTATCTTTAAATATCCTTGATATTGCCTCCAAGTTAGCTTTATTTAACTTTTGAGTAATAAAAAGTCTTACATTTTTTATATCTAATTGATTTATTACAACTTTATCCCAAATTCTGGAAGTAAAGTAGCTTTCATTTAAAACTTCTTTGTGCTTTAGTGCGTGAGTTACAAGAATAAATCTAAATACCCTACAATCAGATAGCATTCTAATAACTTCAAGTTCTTTATCTCCATATAATTGCACTTCGTCAATTATTATTACAGGGCTTAAATCGTTTTTTGGTAGGTTTTCAGAAAAACTTTTAAAAAACTCATCTCTTGTCATATTTTTATTTATTTTTATCTGAGGGAGAAATTTTAAATGAAGTTGAGCTAAGAATCCATTTAATGATAAAAATGGAAAAAGTTGTATATGTAGCGTTTCTTTAGGTATATTTTTTTCTAGCTGTTTTATTAGGTAGCTTTTACCAACGCCGGGTTTTCCTGTTAGAATTACAATTTGAAATGGAACTTTATTAATTAGTTGTTCTATTCTATGTCTTGCAGAAATATTTATATCCAAATCGATATAATCCATTTCATCCGCCTTTTCTAAAAAGACATTTTTAGCTTCGCTAAATGGATTCATTCATTTAAACCTGTATTCAAATTTAAGTCGCATTATATCGTAAATAAGGATAAGTATTGCTAAAAGTGTATAAAATTGTAATTTAACCAATTAAACTCCTAAATTTCACATTTAAAGATATATTTATTTAAGATAATTTTTAATCAAATATAGTGTATTAAAATAGACAAGCAAAAATAATTCCACTTTTGATTTGATATTTATGCAAGGTTTGTCCAAACATTTTGCACATCATCATCATCTTCTATTTTGTCAAGTAATTTTTCCAATTCAGCTATCTGCGCTTCACTTAATTCTATCGGTGAAGTTGGTATTTGCTTTAGATTAGAGCTAATAATTTCTAAATTTAATTTTTTAATGCCATTACTAAGATTCCCAAAATCCTTATAATCAGCATATATATACACTCTTTTGTCATCTTGTTCTATATTCTCTAATCCAAAATCTATTAGCTCTAACTCCACCTCTTCTATATTCAAATTGTCGCTTATAGCTATTTCAAATACAGCTTTTTTATTAAACATAAATTCCAATGAGCCATTTGGTATAATTTGTGCGTTATATTTATTGCAATAACTCTTTAAATTAGCAATTGTGCGAACAGCATTATCGCTAGCACAATCAATAATCATCATCACACCAAATTGAGCTTTTGCCTCATAACTAATTTCATTTAATTCAGAATCCTTTCCACCTGCTCTTTTTATCGCTGCTTCTATATTATCTTTTGGAAGGTTTTGTGCTTTAGCATTTAGTATTGCTGATCTAAGTTTTGCGTTGCTTTCAGGATCTGTGCCACCATCTTTTGCTGCAATAGTTATTGCTTTTGCTAGCTTTGGAAATAGTTTTGACATTTTATCCCATCGTTTTTCTTTACTAGCACGTCTATATTCAAATGCTCTACCCATTTTTATACCTTTTATTTAAAAGTTTGAAAAATTAGTTTTAGAATTATAGTTACAAATAATTAATTTTTAATTTTTTTTGGCGATTTTGAATGAAATTTATATGGAGATATTTTAAATGAAAAGGATTTTGTTATTAGCTATAAGTGTTTTTGCTTTTGCATTTGGTGCATCTCAAACCAATACTACAATAGGTTATTCTTATGTTAGATTAGATAAAGCTAGTTATCAAGCAATAGAAGTTGGCACTTCAGTTGTTGCCATAGCTAAGAAAGGTTTTGTGCGACCTTATGGAGGTGCAGAAGTGTCTGTTCCAATATTTTTTGACACAAGTGGAAGTAATCAGCCAGAATATAGTGCAAAAGGCACAGGTTATGGAGTTGCATTACAAGTTCCTTTAATATTTGGTATTGATATAGGAGGATTTTATATACAAGCTATGGCAGGTTATAATATAAGCTGGCTTAATGATGCTTTAAAAAAAATTCCTTCAGGAGCACAAATAGGTGCTATAAAAGATGCTAAAACTTCTACTATATCTCACGGATATATTTATGGTGCTGGCATAGGCTTTAATTTTAGTTCTAATTTTACAATAGGAGTGCGCTATATTCGTGGTTCTATGAATAATAAGGTAGATAATAATCTAGATGAAGGAGTCATTCCAAAATATAAAACAAATTATGAGAAATTTATGGCTTTAATTGGATATAAATTTTAAAATATAATTAGGGTTTCGTGGAATAAAATTTGCTTTAAAACTTTGATAAATTTTATATGAGGTATTTATGCAGGCAGTTAATGACATACCAAGCCCTAGTATTGCTACTAAAAATAGTATTTCTTCTAAGGATTCTAAAAAGAATTCTAAGGTAGATTTCGCAAGCTTTATGCAAAATCTTGGCAAAACAATACCAAATAAATCAAATAATAAAGAAGTAAATTTAAATAAAAATATTAAGAATACTACTAATATTAAAAATACTAATATCAAACAAGATTTAGCACTTTCAGATATTTTGGCTACTAAAGCATTAAATAGCACAAATAATATAAGCAAAGAAGATAAAACTTCAATAGATTATATTAAAAATCCAGATATTAAAAATCCAATTGATGAACTTTTAAAAAATCCTACCAAAAATCCTATGCAAAATATTAAAGAAATAAAAGAAAATGATATACAAAGAACAAACTATGGTTTAGATTCCTCAAATACTATAAAAAAAGTAGATTTTAAAAAAAAAGAAGAAAGCTTAGAAAATAAATCAATAAAGGCATTACCTCCTAAGGAAGTTAATTTAAATAATATAGTTAATTCAAGTAATATATTAGATAGCTTAGATTCTCCTAATGAGCAAAAACCTAAAAATCAAATTAAAAATAATACACAAGATAGAGATGAGTCTAAGGAAATACATTTATCACAAATATCACAACCAAATAAAGCAAAAGATGATGTTATTAAAGATGATATAAAATCTAACTTCTTGAAAAATAATGTCTTAGAATCTAAACCTAGTGAAATTAAACCTAATACACAAGATAGAGATAATAATATAAAACAAGATGATGATTCTAAAGATAGTAAAGAGAGCTTAATAGATAATTCTTCAGATTTAGGCAATAGTAATATTATAAATAAGGATAATGCTAATAAAAGTGATGATAAAAATAATACAAATATAGGAATTAAAAATACTTTAAAATATGGTGCTTTTAGTGCTTTTGATGCAATATCTTTATTAAAACCAAGTGATGGCAAAAAACTTAGTGATTTAATAAAAAAGGCAGATGAATTATCACTAAATTTAGAAAAGATTAAATACCAAAAAATAGAAAAACCAAATACCATAAATATTGATAATAAAGATTCTAAAATACCTACTAATACACAACTTCAGCCTTCATTACCCATAATAGAATCTAAAGATACAAAAATAGATAATTTATTAAATGATAATCAAAAAGGAGTATTGCAAGAGCCATTGAAGGAAGTATTAAAAGAAAATCAAAACACAAAAGGAACGCAAAAAGAAATTTTAAAAGAAACTCCAAAAGATAGTCAAAAAGATTTTAAAGATTCTTCACAAAAGGAGCCATCAAAAGAGCTTCCAAAGGAAAATCCAAAAGATATAACAAAAGAATCTAAGTCAAATATTCAAGATTATTTATCAAAACAATCAATAGAATCAAAAGACCCTAAGCCTATAAAAGAAGAAGTTATTAAAGAAAATACTGATATAAAGCCAGTTAGTCTAAAACAAGAATATAAAAAACAAGTAGATGAGCCTAAAAATACAAAAAATGAGTCAAATAATATCCCTATTAATCAAACAAACTTAGCAGAATTTAATAATATTAAAAATGATCAAAATAGGATTTTTGATGCAAAAGAAACTATTAGGAGTTTTGTTGGTAACCTAAAACAAGAGATAATGAACTCTAAACCCCCAATTTCTAAAATAACTTTAGAACTTACTCCCGCAAATTTAGGCAGTGTAGAGGTTAGCATAATTCATCAAGGTAAAAATATACAAGTTCAATTAAATTCAAATCAAAATACATTAAATTTATTTATACAAAATCAAAGTGATTTAAGAGCTGCCCTAAATCAAATAGGCTACGAAAATATAACAATGAGTTTTTCAAATGGTTCGCAAATGGGTTTTAGTGATGGCAATGGTAAGTGGAATTATTATTCTAACAATGATAAAATGAATAATTTTAGGAATGAAAATAGCTTAGAAAGTGAGAATGCTAATAATTTTGAAATTACAATAATAAATAATTATGCTTGAAGGGACAAAAATGGAAGGAATCGTAGAAAAAACTAAAGAGCCAATTAATCTAAATGAAGTAACAGGCTATAATAAAGCACAAAAAGATAAAAAAAAGCCAGATACAAATAAGCTTGATAATACCGCTTTTATGAAGTTATTTTTAGAGCAATTGAAAAATCAAGATCCAACTGCACCAATGGAAACTGATAAAATTATTACACAAACTGCACAATTGACACAGGTTGAAATGCAAGAGCAAACAAAACAAACTATGATTGAAGTAGCTGAAGCAATGAAAAGCACAAAAGCTACTAATGAGGAGCTAAAAAATTTACAAACCGGCATGAAAACCACACTAGAAGCATTATTAACAGTATTAAATAATGAAAATAATATAAAATCCCCTCTAAAATTAGAGTCTAACACTAATAATGGTTTAGATATGATAGGTAAAATTGCAGAGACAAACATAAATGGGGTAAATATAAAAGAGAATGAACCAATAGATTTCGAGCTTTATTTTGATGAGCCAATAGATATTACAAAAGGGATTCCAAAATTATTAGTATTTAATGAAAATAAGGAATTAGTAAGGAGTATTGATATTAGTTCTTATGTGGGTAAAAGTGGGTATTTGAATTTTAGGTGGGATACTAAGAATGATGCAATGGAAAGTCTTCCTAGCGGGGCTTATAGTATTATTGCAAACTATAATTTTAATAGTGATGGAAGCTATAATATTGCTCGTATTGGTAGGGGTGAGGTGCAGAGCATAGTGTTTAATGAAGGTGTGCCAAACCTTAGAATGGGTGAATTAGTTATTCCAATTAGTGATGCAGTAGAGTTTTATTTGAAAAAATAAGGAGATATAGATGAATTCTACTTTATTTAATGGTTATAGTGGGATTAAAACACATCAATTTGGTTTAGATTCTGTATCAAATAATATTGCAAATATTAATACAACAGGTTATCGTGCTAATAATCCCGAATTTAAAAGTTTATTTTCAAATGCACTTAATTCTGTAAATCCCAATTCCCCTGTTTCAAGTGATATGAATTATGGTTCAACTGTGGCTTCAAACTCAATATCAAATAATGATGGGAATTATAAAGAAAGTGATGAAGAGTTTAGTATAGCTTATGCAGGAAAAGGGTGGTTTGTTGTAGGTGATAATGAAAATAATTCATTTAATGCTACTGATGTATCTAATGGGCTTTATTTTACTAGAGATGGTTCTTTTAGTAGAGATGCACAAGGTTATGTTGTAAATTCTGCTGGATATTATATGTTAGGCGTTGATTTAGGAAAAATTAAAGATGGAGTTTTTATAAGCGATACTTCAAATGATGAGGCAAATCTTGCAACAGGTGAGATAAAGCCAATTCAAATACCACAAAATTTACACTATGGACCAACACAAAGCACAAATGTTAATTTAGCCCTTAATTTAAATAGTAATCAAGGTGAGATTAATACTTATAAATTATTTTTGGATAGCAATGGCAAGATAAATGAAGAAAAGCTTTTAAATCAAGATATTAACTCATTAATAATTGATAATGAAAATATCAATGCTAGTGCTTATAATAATGCTGTAATAAAAATTACTAAAAATAATGAGACTAAAGAATATAATTTTAATTATGGGGATTTTAGAACAATTGGTGAGTTAAAACAACTCATAAAAGAGCAAAGTGGGCTTGATTTAGACTTTGCAAGAGATATTAATGGAGATATTAATAAGAATTTAATTTTAGAATTAAAAAGTCCTGCATTAGATGAGTTAGAAGTCAGTTTAGAGGGAAAATTATTTGACAAGCTTGGTTTAAAGGGCGATAAGAAATTATTTAACTTAAATATTCAAAATTTTAATACAAGTAAAAATTATAATGTTAATGACTTAGTAAAGCTTAATGGAGCAGTTTTTAAGAGGGTAGAATCTGCAGGCAATTCTTCGCCCTTAGATGATAGTAATTTTTGGCAAATGGTAGATTCTAGTTCTGTTAGAGAGTGGAATGAAGATGGAAATTATAATATAAATGATTTAGTAAAATTTGATAATAAGATTTATCAAAAGTTAAGTGAAGTAAATTCAGCTCCTACAAGCGCAGATTGGAAGCTTATTGATGATAATAAAACATTAGAGATAACACAATTTAATAGTAGCGAAAATTATCCTAAAAATTCATTTGTGTATTTTAATAATCGTATATATCAAAAAATAAGTGATGAGACTAGCATAAGTCCTGATGATACTCTAAATTGGAAGATAGTAGATGGAGAGAAATTTTTAAGTGATAAGATAAATATTGCAAACTATAAAACTACAATCGATGTGTTTGATGATAAGGGTGATAAAATGGTTATTATTTCAGAGTTTGTTTTAAATAATAACTCTCCAACTAATCAAATTTGGAATGTTAAAAGTGGAATTTATGATAAAAATGGTGAAAATTTAATAGGTGATTTAGTGGAGCATACTATTTCATTTGATGGAAACGGTAAAGTTAATGCAGAACCTGTTGAGTTAAAATATGGCGATAAGAGCATACAATATAATATCGCAGGTAGCAATAGTAAATCTAGTAGCAATTTTTCTTATATAGATTCTTCTTTGCTTGATAGCTCTAAAGATGGGACACAAAAAGGAGAATTGGTGAATGTTGGAATAGATAATAATGGTGTGATAAACCTTTCTTTTTCTAATGGAATCACTGAAAAAATGGGTAGAGTGGGGATTGTGGCATTTGTAAATGACAAAGGTTTGCAAAAAATTGGTGGAAACCTTTTTGAAATGGCAAGTATTAGTGTAGATGGTGAAGATACTACTCCTGCAAGTGGCAAACCTATACTTGGGTGGGATGAGAGTGGTAACTTACGTTTTGGTCAAGTATTATATAAATATTTAGAAACTAGTAATGTTAATCCTGCAGATGCAATGACTGATTTAATAGTGTTTCAAAGAGGCTATTCTATGAATGCAAAAGCTTTCACAACAGGAGATGATTTAATAAAAGAAGCTATAAATTTAAAGAGATAACTCAATATTTATATAGAATCTAGCTTTTTAAAAAAGCTAGATATAATTATTTTGCTTCATATATAAAAGGGACACCTCTAATAACACCACTTTTAAATAATGATTCTGTCGTATTTTTTACTTTAGTAGTATCAATATTTGATGGTGCTTTAAAATTATTAGAGAATACTTCTTTTAATTTATTTAGTTTGTCTTTCTCATTCATTTTACTATTAATATTATCCATTGCATAAGAGGCTTTTTTGAGTGAATCTTCACCTAATATCCCAACCATTACTATATTTACATTATGAGTTTTTAACTTTTCATCAATATTCCTAAACTCTTCTTTGCAATATCCGCAATTTGGGTCTGCTACTATGAAATAAGTTTTTGGATTCTTTGCTTTTGAATTTAGAGTTATGTATTGCTCTGGTTTTAGCCCATCTATTAGTTTTCCTGCAGCCATTTGCTGGCTATTTTCATTATGAGACATTGCTTCAGCACTTGCCTTTGCAATTATGTCTTCATCTGCTTTTTCTGATGCAAAAAACATATTTGATAACCCAATTATCATTTTTCCATCTTTTGTTGCAAACATAGGAATTCTTTGTGCATTATCAATTATCTCAACAATAACAAATTTTAAATCTTTAGTTGCTTTTAAATCATTTGTGCTAATTATTTTTACTTTTGTTTGTGTTTCTTTTTCTATAAGGCTAGTTAGGTTATCATCAAAGCTAGCAGCATTAATATATCCAAAAAATAAAGCTAGCAATATTAAAGCTAGAGCATTTTTCTTTGTAGTCATAAATTTATCCTTAAAATTGATTTAGGCTAATATTTTAGCCTTTTAAAATAAAATAAAGCTAAATATTAGATTCTATTAGTTTATTTAGCCTTGAGATGAAATTATTTGCATTTTCTATACTTCCTTTTTCAAGAAGCTTTGCACTATCAAATAGAAGGCATATTAAATCCTCCATTTTATTTTTATCACTAAGTGATTTTATTTTTTTAATTATAATGTGATTTGGGTTTAGCTCAAAATTAGGTGCTTCCTCTTTGTATTCTTGCCCCATTTGTCGCATTAAATTTTCCATCATAGGATTACTCTCTTTTGATACTACACATACAGGAGAGTTAGTAAGCCTATTTGATAACTTTACTTCTCCTACTTTAGAATCTAGTATTTTTTTTACTTCATCTAAGAAAGAAGAATATTCTTTTTTTATCTCTTCGCTTATCTCTTCGCTTATCTCTTCGCTTATATTTTTAAATTTTAATCCCTCAAACTCACCTACACTAGGCATAACAAAGCTGTCAATCTCATCATTTAAAAGTAATACTTCAATGTCATCTTGTATATATTTTTCAAGCAGAGGAGAGCTCTTTAATAATTCTAAATCATTGCCTAAAGCATAATAAATATTACCATTTTTTGCATTTTGTTTATATGTTTGAAGTGATACAAATTCACCTTTTGTGCTGCTAAATCTACATAAATTTAGTAATTTATCTTTATTTTCAAAGTCGCTATAAAGCCCCTCTTTTATTAATTTTCCAAATTCATTGTAAAAGATTTTATATTTTTCTTCATCTTTTGATATTTTTTCAATTTCAGCTAGTATTTTCTTTACAGAAGCACTTTTAATATTGGCTAGAATCTTATTTTGTTGTAAAATCTCACGGCTTACATTAAGAGGTAAATCTTCACTATCAATTATACCTCTAACAAATCTTAAATATTGAGGCAATAATTCTTTATCATTATCTGTTATAAAAACTCTCTTTACATAGAGTTTTATTCCACTTTGATAATCTACACGGAAAAGGTCAAATGGAGCTTTTGAAGGGATAAAGAAAAGTGTAGTATATTCTAAACTTCCTTCAACCTTATTATGAATATAGCTAAGTGGCTTTGAATTATCATGACTAAAGCTTTGATAAAATTCTATATAATCTTCTTCTTTTAATTCGTTTTTTGAAATTTTCCATAAAGCCTTTGCTTTATTAATTTGTTCGCTTTTGTGTTCTATTTCTTTTTTATCATCTTCCCCTTTCTTTTCATCATAATTTAAAATAATAGGGAATGCAATGTGGTCAGAATATTTTTTTACTAAAGATTCTATCCTCCATTTATTTGCAAATTCCTTAGAATCTTCTTTTAAATAAAGTTCTATTTTTGTTCCAAAATTATCTTTTACACATTCTTTAATCTCATACTCTCCTTTTCCATCGCTAATCCATACAAATGCTTTTTTGTTGTTTGCTTTAAGTGAAGTAACTATTACTTTATCTGCTACCATAAAACTAGAATAGAAACCAACTCCAAATTGTCCAATTAAAGCAGAATCCTTTTTTTTATCACCACTTAGAGAGTTTAGAAAATTTTTTGTTCCACTTTTTGCGATAGTTCCTAGATTATCAATTAAGTCTTTTTCACTCATTCCAATACCATTATCTTCAATGCTTAAAATCCCTTTTTCTTCATTAAAATCAATGCTAATTTTGGGCTTAAATTCAATACTTTTAAATTTATCATCACTTAGTGTTAAGTAATTTAGTTTATCTAGCGCATCTGAAGCGTTTGATATAAGCTCTCGTAAAAAGATTTCCTTGTTTGAATACAAAGAATGAATCATTAAATCTAATAATTGATTAATTTCAGTTTGAAATGTATGTTTCATATTTTGCTCCTTAAAAAAATTTGGCAAATATATCATAATATTGATAAAAAGTCCATAAGTTTATATTAATACTATAAACTTACTTATGCATATTGGTATAAACTTAGTTTAAAATTTTAGTTTAGTTTGCTTTGTTTATAAAATTTGAAACATTACCTTTATTTAAATCTTTAATAATCTGCAATTGTATATTCTTTAGTTCTAGTGCTAAAGCTTTTAGCTGATAGAACTCATCTTTTTTGTTTTTATCCTCAATAATTTTACTTTTTGTTTTGTTGTTTGTTGTATTCTGCATAATTGACCTTTAAATAAATCATAAAAGTAAGATGCAAATTATAACAATTATAATATTAAACTTAGATTAAAATATAATATTTTTATTATATATTTTATTTAAAATATACTCTTAATATTATATTTTAAATATTAATTAAGGAATATTTTTTGCTATATAAAAATTTATGGAGCATTTAAATCAAAGAGAGTTAAAAGTATTGTTATCAAAAGCAAATCTAAGTAAGAAAGAATTTGCTAAAATGGTTGGTATAAGCCAACAAAGTGTAAATAATTGGGGGTCTAGTAAGAATGTGCCTTATTGGGTAAAGAGTTATTTGCAGAATTATATAAAACTGAAACAATATGAAGATATTAGAGAAAAAATTGAAGAGCTTGGAATCTTCAATCAAATATAATTAATATTTTAAATTTCTCTTAATTTTTACTTAAACATTAACCATAAAAACATAATTCTATTTACTACATTTTTAGGTTAAATTATAGCTTAGTGTTAATTTTACTTTTACATCTTTATTTGGTTTAGGGTATTCTTTATAAGTTTGTTTTATTGTTTTCATAGCATCCTCGTTTAAAAATTTATGACTGCCTTCAATTATCTTTATATCCCTTACTTCACCATTTGATAATAAAATGAATTCTAGCTTAATATTACCTTTTAACTGCCTAACTATTGCCATTCTAGGATAAACTCTATTGCTATTAATAATATCTAATATTGTTTTATATAGAGAATTATCATTGCCTAGTATTTCTATGGTATCGCTTAGGTTAGAGCTTGAAGCTAATGTAGAATTTATATTAGAATTAGTCTCATTAGGCAATACTTTGTCAGATATTTTGCTATTTTCTTCTTCTATATCTTGAAAAGTGTCGTTTATCGGATTCTCATCTACTATTTTTTCAATTTCTTTTTTTGTTTTCTTTTTCTTTCTATGTTTTTTTTCTGGTTTGCTTTTAGTAGCACTGATTTGTGTGCCATTTATATTATTTAAACTAATTGAAATTGCCTTGCTTTGCATACTAGTTATTTTTTCATCTTTTATATTAATAAATAGAAACGCAAATAAACTACTATGTAGCACAAAAGAGATTATAAAGCCTATTTTTAATGGAGATATTTTATTTTTTAATTTTAGCTTGGATTGTAAAGTTTTCATGCCCTTTCTCCTTTAAAATATCAAGTATTTCTATAAATGATTGAAACTTTGCATCACTATCACTTGCTAGTTCTACTAGAATCTCTTTATCTAAATTCATAATTTTATTTTTTACTTCATCTATACTAGTTTCTTTGTCATCAATATAGAATTTATTTTCTTTATCTAGTATGATTGATAGCTTTTTGTTATTTTCTACTTTGCTAGCAGAGCTAGATTGCGGAATATTTATTTTTATTTGTCCTTGCGATATGAAAGTAGCTGCACTTAATACAATAGCTAATAAAACTAGCATAATGTCAATAAATGGGACAATGTTTAGACCCTCTTTTCTAGGTAGTCTCATAAGTTCTCCTAAACTTATTTATAAGCACATCAATTTTCCTTAAAAAAGCGTTATAGATAATTAGTGTAGGAATTGCTACTACAAGCCCTAAAGCAGTAGCTTTTAATGCTAGAGAAAGTCCCACCATAATGTCTTTTACATCCATGTTACCACTAACCCCCATGTCATAGAATGTAATCATAATTCCAATTACAGTTCCAAGTAGTCCAACATAAGGTGCATTTGAGTATATTATGTATAATGTAGTTAGATTTTTTGTTATTTCTTCTTCAAATTCATCTATATTTTTAAAATTAGCAAAATCAAGTCTTTTATAGAATATTAGTCTCTCTATACTAAACCACACTACAAGAAAACTCATAAAGCCAAGAATGATAAAAATAACTAAATCTATATATTCTTTTAAAAGCTCCATTCAACCCCCTAAAGTAAAAATACATCTAAAAACTTTGAAGAATATGGGTTATAATTAAAATAAATAATAAAATCCATTCTCATTTTTTAGATTGCGGAATTCTAGTATTTCAAAATTTAAAAAATATTTAAATTATAAAAAAGATTTTTCTTAATATTATTTATTTTATTTAAGTATTTTAACTAGTTATTTTATTTCAAAAATTGACAATAATAGACTAAAGTTATATAATACCAATATATATAATATTTATTATAATACTTATATTAAGTTTGAATTTTATGGAGGCTTTAATGAATGTATTTGAAAGATTAACAAATCAATTTAAAGAGATGCTAGATTCTGGTATTTCTTTAGCACTAAATTATAAGAATCAAGAGGTTGATGTAGGACATTTTATATATGCTTTGGCTCTTAATTCTAATTCTGTATTAAATACTGCACTTAACTCATTAAATATCAATAAAGAATCTTTATTTTTAGAGCTAAGAAGCTTAGTTGAGAATTACCCAAAAAGCTCTAATGTTAGTAAAGATAATATTTCAATTTCAAAAAATTTGCTAGATAGTATAAATGAAGCTTATGGTTATGCTACAAGTATTGGTGATAGTTTTATTTCATTAGATTCTTGGCTTATTGTAAATTTACCCAAAAATAGCATTCTAAATAGTATTTTTAAAAAATATATAGATATTGCTGAATTTAAAAAGACCTTGGAATCTATGCGTGGAGGTGTAAAAATAGATTCTGCTAATAGTGATGAGAATTTAGAGAGTTTAGATAAGTTTGGACTAGATTTGACTAAAAAGGCACTAGAAGGTAAGCTAGACCCAGTGATAGGAAGAGATGAGGAAATTACTAGAATGATGCAAATTCTAATTCGCAAAACAAAGAATAATCCAATTCTTTTAGGAGAACCCGGCGTTGGTAAAACAGCTGTTGTGGAAGGATTAGCACAAAGGATTGTTAAAAAAGATGTCCCATTATCACTTCAGAATAAAAGATTAATTGCACTTGATATGACTGCTTTAGTTGCTGGTGCAAAATATAGAGGTGAGTTTGAAGATAGACTAAAAGCCGTAGTAAATGAAGTGAAAAAGAGTGGAGATATTATTTTATTTATTGATGAAATTCATACCATAGTTGGTGCTGGTGCTGCAGAGGGTTCAATGGATGCTGCAAATATCTTAAAACCTGCACTTGCAAGGGGTGAAATGCACACCATAGGTGCTACAACTCTAAAAGAATATAGAAAGTATTTTGAAAAAGATATGGCTTTACAAAGGAGATTTCAGCCTATAAATTTAGATGAACCAAATCAAAATGAAGCATTGCACATGTTAAGAGGCATTAAAGAAAAGTTAGAAACGCATCACAATGTAAGTATATTAGATTCTGCTCTTGTTGCAGCTGTAAAGTTATCATCTAGATATATTGTTGATAGATTTTTACCAGACAAAGCAATAGATTTAATAGATGAGGCTGCAAGTGAAATTCGTATGCAAATAGAATCTTCTCCAGCAGAGCTTTTAGCTACAAAAAGGCTTATAGCAAATTTAGAGGTAGAAAAAGAAGCTCTCAATTTAGAAGGAAATAAAAATAAAGAAAGATTAGAAGAAATTAGCAGGGAATTAGCCTCTGCAAAAGAGAAATTATCAAATCTAGAGGCACAATTCCAAAATGAAAAAGCAATTTTTAATGAAATTGCAGAAATTAAAAATGAAATTGATTCTCTAAAAACAAAATCCCAAATTGCAAAGCAAAATGGAGAGTTTAATAAAGCTGCAGAGATTGATTATGGAAAGATTCCAGAGCTAGAGTCCAAAAATAAAGAGTTAGATTTAAAATGGGAGAATATGACAAAAGAGGGCACTTTGCTTAAAAACTCTGTTACAGAAGAAAGCATTGCAGAAGTAGTTTCTAAATGGAGCAAGATTCCTGTTCAAAAAATGCTCTCGAGTGATAAAGAAAAGTTTCTAAATATTAAGCAAGATTTACAAAAAAGTGTAATTGGGCAAGATGAGGCACTAGATACAATATCAAAGTCAATTAAAAGGAATAAAGCTGGACTTGGAGCACAGAATCGTCCTATTGGAAGTTTTCTTTTTCTAGGTCCAACAGGTGTTGGTAAAACTCAATCTGCAAAAAGTTTAGCTAATTTTTTATTTGATAGTGATAGAAATTTAATTAGGATTGATATGAGTGAGTATATGGAAAAACATTCCATTAGTAGATTGGTTGGAGCTCCTCCTGGATATGTTGGCTATGAAGAAGGTGGTCAGCTAAGTGAGGCAGTTAGGAGAAAACCATATAGTGTGGTGCTTTTTGATGAGATTGAAAAGGCTCACCCAGATGTTTTTAATATTTTACTCCAAGTATTAGATGATGGTAGATTGACGGATAATAAAGGCATAGTGATTGATTTTAGAAATACAATTATTATTCTAACAAGCAATATTGCTAGTGATAAAATTATGGAAATAAGAGACAAGCTAGAGCTAAAGAATGCTGTAAATAACGAGTTAAAGAGGTATTTTAAACCAGAGTTTTTAAACCGTCTTGATGATATAGTGATTTTTAATCCTTTAGGTAAAAATGAGATTTTAAGTATTGTCGATATTATGTTTGATGATATTAAAAATAAAGCGGCACAAAGGAATATCAAAATTTCAATAAGCAAAGAAGCAAAAGAATTAATCGCAGATATTGGATTTGATGTAACATTTGGTGCAAGACCGTTAAAGAGAGCATTACAAGAAAAGATTGAAGATTTATTAAGCGATATGATTTTAAGAGATGAGGCAGGGGAAGATTCTAGTGTTAGATTTGAAGTAAGAGATAATAATATAATTGGATTGGTTGAATAAAGCCTTTTAAAACAAATTTAATATTAAATATTTAGTTTTTATTAGAATTAATTTATTTATTAAGGTTTAGTTTGATAAATTAAACATAAAGCATAAATATATTAGTATTTATTTTTGCTTTATACAATTTAAATTAATGGAATATATTATGAATAATTTTACAAAATTAGGTTTTATTTTAGCTACATTAGGTAGTTCTATTGGATTAGGACATATTTGGAGATTCCCATATATGACAGGAGAATCTGGTGGTAGTGCATTTGTTATTATGTATGTAATTTTAACGCTTTTTATTGGTATTCCTATATTAGTAGCAAAGATGGTTATCGGTAATAAAACACAAAAAAATGTTGTTTCAGCTTTTAACGAATTAGACACTACATCAAAGAAGCATTGGAAAAAAGCAGGTATTATGATTATTGGTGGCCCTTTAATCCTTACTTATTACGCTGTAATACTTGGTTGGGTTTTTTATTATTGCTTTGTAGTTAGTTTTAATCTTCCTCAAACACCAGAAGAAGCACAAAACCTCCATAATAATCTTGTAGGAAATAACTTAATTGCTTGTTTAATCTCTTTTGCAATATGTATATTTTTTACAGGGTATATAGTATCAAAGGGTGTAAAAAATGGATTGGAAAAATATAATTTTATTTTAATGCCATTACTTTTTATTATTTTTATAGGATTGTTTTTTTATGCCTTAAGTATGCCTAAATTTTCTGATGCAGTTGAGTTCTTATTTAAATTTGATATTAGTAAGATTACTCCTAGTGTTTTAATTTTAGCTTTATCACAAGTATTTTTTTCACTCTCACTTGGTGTAGGAACTATTATTACTTATAGTTCATCTGCTAAAAAAGGTGAGAATTTGCTATCAAGTGCTACTTGGATAGCATTATCTGGAATTATAATTTCTCTAATTGCTGGGTTAATTATTTTTACACTTCTTTTTGAGCAAGGATATAAGGCTTCTCAAGGACCTGGAATGTTATTTGTATCATTACCTTTAGTTTTTGGTAGTATGTCTTATGGTTGGGTTATATCATTTTTATTTTTTGCAGCAGTATTGTTTGCAGGAATTACTTCTACCATATCAATTTTAGAACCTCCTGTAGCATACCTAACACATAATTATAATATTAGCAGACGAAAGGCATCTTATTTTATTTGCATTGCTATATTTTTAGTTGGTATCTTTGTTATTTTATCACTTAGTGTCCCTTATGGCAAATATCTTACATTTTTTGATAAATCATTTTTAGAATGGATGGATTTTATAACAGCGGCTATTGTAATGCCTTTGGGAGCATTTTTTGCATTATTGTTTTTATCATTTGGAATTCAAAAGCAAAAGATTTATAAATTTGTTAGAAATTTTATGAGTAGAAAATTATTTAATGCTTGGTATATAATCATTAAGTATATTGCTCCATTAGTTATTATATTAGTATTAGTTGTGAAGTTTATAGATACATTTGTCCCAAAAGCAGAACAAAGTAAATCTGAAAATACAATTCAGCAAAGCCAAGAGTAGTATCTAAATTAGTAATTTTTAAGGAAAAATATGAGTAATTTTACACATTTACATTTACATACAGAATATTCATTGCTTGATGGTGCAAATCAAATTACTAAATTAGCAAAACAACTAAAAGAATTTGGTATGAATGCTGTGGCTGTAACTGACCACGGCAATATGTTTGGAGCACTTGATTTTTATATAACTATGTTAAAAGAGGGGATTAAGCCTATACTTGGGATTGAAACCTATATACATAATGATGATGAGCTAGGCTCTAAGAATCCGCTTAGATATCACCTTTGCCTGTATGCAAAAAATGAAGAAGGCTATAAAAATTTAATGCTTCTTAGCTCAAAGGCTTATTTAGAAGGATTCTATAAGAATCCAAGAATTAATAAAAATATTTTAAAAGAGCATAGTAAAGGAATTATTTGTTCTTCAGCTTGCCTTCAGGGAGAAGTAAATTATCATTTAAATACAATAGGGAAAAAAAACCAAGATGCAAAGGGTTTTGAGTATGCAAAAAAGGTTGCTTTAGAATATCAAGATATTTTTAAAGATGACTTTTATTTGGAAATTATGCGACACGGAATAGCAGAGCAGAAATTTATTGATGAAAGTATCATTAATTTATCACTTCAAAATAATATTAAATTAATTGCGACAAATGATACTCATTACACAACTAGAAAGCATGCTTTTAGTCAAGAGGTTGTTATGTGTATTTCTATGGGTAAGATTTTACAAGACAACAATCGATTGAAACATTCGGTTGAAGAGTTCTATGTTAAATCTCAAGCTGAAATGCAAAAGTTATTTGCTGATATACCAGAAGTTTTGCAAAATACACAAGAAATTGTAGATAAATGTAATTTAATAATAGACTTAAAAAGTGTTGAAATAAAAAATCCAAGTGGAGAAATTATAATTCCTTATTCTCAGCCAACACCTCCAAGTTTTAAATTTACTAAAGACTATGCATTAGAAGAAGGATTAGAATTTATTGATGATGAATCTTATTTTTTTTATAAATGCAAACAAGGTTTAGAAAATAGACTAAAGTATATACCAAAAGATAAACATAAAACCTATTATGATAGATTAGATTATGAGATGAAAGTAATTGCAAAAATGCAATTTTGTGGTTATATGTTAATTGTTTGGGATTTTGTTCGTGAAGCTAGAAAAGAAAAGATCCCGGTAGGTCCTGGACGAGGTAGTGCAGCAGGAAGCTTAGTTGCATTTTGCTTAGGAATCACTGATATTGACCCAATAAAACATACTTTACTTTTTGAGAGATTTCTAAATCCAGAAAGAGTAACAATGCCAGATATAGATATGGATTTTTGTCAAGAAAAAAGAGAAAAAATCATTGAATATGTAAGTAATAAATATGGTAAAAACAATGTTGCACACGTAGTTACATTTAACTCAATGTCTGCAAAATCAGTAATTAGAGATGTTTCTAGGGTATTTGGAATTGAGTATAAAAAAGCAGATGAATTTGCAAAATTAATACCAAATAAATTAAAAATATCTCTTAAAACAGGTGAACAAATAGATAAAGAAAAAATGGGTGCTTTTGAGCTAGAGCCAAAAATATCAGAGGCAATAAGTAAGGATAGTAAGCTAAAAGAAGTTTGGGATATGTCTTTAATTCTTGAAAATCAAAAGAGAAATTTGGGAACACACGCTGCAGCAATAGTTATTGATAGTAATGAGGAACTTTGGAATAAGATACCTCTTTGTGTTGTTGGTGATAAGGTTGCAACTCAATATTCTATGGACTACTTAGAAAAAGTAAATTTAATAAAATTTGATTTTTTAGGATTAAAAACTTTAAGTGTTATACAAAAAACACTAGACTTAATAGGTAAAGAAATTGATTTTAATGCTATTAATTTAGATGATGAACAAGTGTATAAAGAGATTCAAAATGGTGATACTATTGGAATGTTTCAAATAGAATCTAGTGGTATGAGGGCGTTAAATAAGAGACTAAAAACAAGTTGTTTTGATGATCTAGTAGCAGTTTTAGCATTATTTCGTCCAGGACCTATGGAATCTGGAATGATAGATGATTTTATTGATAGGAAACATGGAATTAAAAAGATTGAATATGCTTTTGATGAGCTAGCCCCAATATTATCGAATACTTATGGTGTTATTGTCTATCAAGAACAAGTTATGCAAATCGTGCAAGTTATTGGTGGATTTTCACTTGGTGAGTCAGATCTAATTCGTCGTGCTATGGGTAAAAAAGATGTAAAAATTATGGCACAAAATAAAGCTAAATTCTTAGATGGTGCTGTTAGTAAAGGTTTTGATAGACAAAAATGTGATGACTTATGGGAACTTATTGTTAAATTTGCTGGTTATGGTTTTAATAAGTCTCACTCTGCTGCTTATGCTATGATTGCATTTCAAACAGCATATTTAAAAACTTATTATAAACACGAATTTATGGCAGCACTCCTTTCAAGTGAGAAAAATAATGTTGATAATATAAATAAGTATATCGAAGAATGTAAGAGTATGGGTATAAAAGTTCTTCCACCGCATATTAATATCTCTGAAGAGGATTTTAGTGTTATAGAAGCTAATGGAGAGAAAAAAATTGTATTTGGATTTAGTGCTATTAAAGGTATTGGAGATGGTCCTATACAATCTATTTTAAAAATTAGAGGTAATGATAAATTTAACACATTAGAAGAGTTTTTAGGCAAGATAGATTATAAGCTTATAAACAAAAAAGTTATAGAATCTCTTGCAAAATCCGGCTCTTTAAAGGGGCTAGGTTATAGTTTAAAAAGTATCGTTGAAAATATTGATTATTTAGTTGATATTCTTAGGAGCAATTCTAAGAGTATAGATTTAATGAATTCAGCAGATTCTCTTTTTAAAGATATAGAGGATACAAATAATTTAATTAAACTTAATATGCCAAATTTAGATGAATATTCAAAGAATGAATTACTAGATTTTGAATATGAAATGCTTGGAATCTTTATGAGTGGAAATCCATTAGATGAATATGCTTCTGAAATTAAAAAAATCAAAGGAGTGGTTTATAGCTATCAAATCCAGCAATTAAGGCATAATTCTAGATTATTAATAATAGGTATTATAAAAGATATAAAACAAAGAATTAGTAAGAAAGGAAGTCGTTTTGCAGATATTTTAGTTGTAGATAAGGTTGGTAATATTTGGCTTCAAGTTTTTGAAAAGGATTTAGATACTATTGAGAATATTTCAAAAGATATGCCAATTTGTATTCAGTGTCAAGCAAGTGATAGAGATGATACTATATCTCTTAGATTAGAAAAAATAATTCCTCTAGATTCTGCAAATCAATGTAAAATTACTCCAATATTTAAAGAAAAAGATGAGAAAAACACTAAAAATATACAAGAAGAAGTTGTTATTAATGATTATCTATTGGAAATTCCTTGTAATATATCTTATTTACAATTAAAAGAGATACAAAATTTAGCTATTACTTATAGTGGGAATGAACGATTAGTGTTTGAGATTAAAGAAGAAAATAATATTTATAAATTGTATTCATCATTAAGAATTAATAATATTTTTAAAGAGAAAATTAAAGAATTAAAGATTGCATAATGAGAATTAATCAATATATTGCACATAATAGCAAGTATTCTAGGAGGGAGGCTGATATATTAATAAAAGATTCTAAAGTTTTTATAGGAAAGAAATTAGCAGAGTTAAATTCTAAGGTTTGCAATGGCGATAGGGTATTCATCGATGGTAGAGAATTAAGAATAAGAGATAAATATACAATTATTGTTTATAATAAACCCAGAGGAGAGTTGGTAAGCAAGAGAGATGATAGAGGAAGGAGAGTTATTTTTGATACATTAGATAGTAAATTTTTACATTTTATGCCTGTTGGTAGGCTTGACTTTGCAAGTGAGGGGTTGATTTTGCTAAGTGATAATGTTGGTGTTGTAAATGCACTTAGTAATAGCAAATTAACTAGAGTCTATAATATAAAATTAGATGGTAAAATTACTGATGAAATAATTGATGCAATGTATAATGGAATCTCATTAGATGATGCTAGGGCTGGTGGGCATAAAAATAGTAAAATAACTTCAATGAAAATTAATCCATTTAATTTTTTTGAAATTATTAAAGAGGGTAGCAAGAGTTATACTAAGATTAAGGTTGGTATAAATGAGGGTAAAAATAGGGAATTAAGAAGGTTTTTTGCATATTTTAAACTAAATGTTCTTGATTTAAAACGTGTAAGTTATGGTTTCATAGAGCTTAATGCCTTACCAAGTGGGAAAAGTAGATATTTAAATCATAAAGAATATAAAAAAATAAGAGAATTTTTAAAGGAACTCAAAAGAGATGTTGGTTGAAACAAGGGGTAATAATAAATTAAGAAGTTCAAAATGTAGTTTTTTTGAAGCTATTTTAAATCCACAAGCTAGTTTTAATGGTCTTTGGAGTTTAGAAACTATACCAAAGATAGATATTAAGGATATACAAAATCTTTCTTATAATGATTTATTAAAGTTTGTTTTTAAGACTATAGATGTAGATTCTTCATTGATTGACAAAGCCCTAAATTCTTATAAAAATTTTGATAATTCAGATATGCCTTTAAACTACAATAAAATCTCATCAAGTTTATTTATACAAAATTTATTCACAGGACCAACTAGAGCATTTAAAGATATGGCAATGCAACCCTTTTGCTCACTTCTTTGTGATTTATCTTTAATAGAGAATAAAAAGTATTTAATATTAACTGCAACAAGTGGAGATACAGGACCATCTACCTTAGAGGCTATAAAAAATAAGCCCAATATTTATGGAATTTGTATGTATCCTAATAATGGAACAAGTGATGTTCAAAGGCGTCAAATGACTACAATTGATGCTAAAAATATAAGAGTTATAGCGATAGATGGAAACTTTGATGATGCACAAAATACATTAAAAACCCTGCTTTCTTCAAATGAATTTAGGAATTTTACAACTAAGAGAGGATTCTTTATATCTGCTACTAATTCTGTAAATTTTGGTAGAATCGCGTTTCAAATAATTTATCATATACACTCTTACTTGTATCTTTTAAATAATGGCTGTATTAAGCATAATGAAACTATAAATATTATTGTTCCTAGTGGAAATTTTGGTAATGCCTTAGGTGCATTTTATGCAAAATTAATGGGAGTTCCAATTAATAAAATAATAATTGCAACAAATGCAAATGATGTTTTATGTGAATTTATTAATAAAGGAGTATATGATATATCATCTAGGCATTTAATAAAGACAAATTCTCCTGCAATGGATATTTTAAAAAGTTCAAATATAGAGAGGGTTTTATTTCATCTATTTGGAGATATAAGGACAAAAGAGCTTATGGAAAGCCTTGAGATAAACAAAAAATATATCTTAAATACAGAAGAATTATTAACTATCCAACAATATTTTTCTGCATATAGTTTTAGCGATAATGATGTATTAAATATTATTAAAGATTATGCTTCTAAAAATATTATAATTGACCCTCATACTGCAAATGGAATCCTAGCTTATGAAAAAAATAAAGATGTTTATAAAAATCATTCTACCTATATAAAAAGTATAGTATGCTCTACTGCGGAGTGGAGTAAGTTTGCTACAACTATTTCAAAGGCATTAGGGCAAAACTTAAATGATAAGGATTCTATAGAATTTATTTGTAAAAATTATAATTTAGAGCTTCATCAAAATATAGCAAAACTTTTTAATAAAAATGAGACAAACAATATTATTCTTAAAAAAGAACAAATACAAGATTATATATATTCATTTTTAGATTCTATAAAAGATTGAAAATGCAGCAGATTATAAAAACTTGTGTGATTTTGTGTGGTGGTAAAAGTTCTAGAATGATTAATGCTAATAAAGCTTTGCTTCCAATTGGTGATTTATTTTTAATTTCATTTATGTATAAAAAGGCTAAAGAAAGTTTTGAGAATGTATTTATATCTTGCAAAGATTTTCAAAAAGATAAGCTTTGGGAGGCTATAAGTAATGATTTAAATAATATAAATGAGAGTATATTTTTAATAGAAAATAGAGATACTTTTAGCCCTATGGTTGGTATATTAAACTCTTTTTTAAAACTAGATGATGAAAAGGTATTTTTTATAAGTTGTGATTGTCCTTTAGTAAAGCCAAAAACATTTGATATTTTAATAAATAGCTCAAAATACTATGATATAGTATTTGCTAAAGATACTGATAAATTACACCCTTTAATAGGCGTTTGGAGCAGGAATGTAAAAAAGAAATTAGAGCAATATATTTTAAATGAAGAATTTAGACTTCAAGACTTTATTAATAATTTTGAGATTAAAAGCATTTATTTTGATAAAATGGAATTTTTAAACATTAACACCAAAAATGACTACAAACAAGCATTAAAATTATTGTTAGGGTAATATGGCACAAGAAGAAGAAAAGACAGAACTTCCAAGTGAGCATAAGCTTCAAAAAGCGAGAGAAGAAGGTAATGTTAGAAAAAGTCAAGAAGTAATTGGGTTTTTAGCACTTTTTACAGGTTTTATAGCTATTTTTTTTCTATTGCCATATTTAGCACAAAGAATTAATAAACTTTTTGTTTTTGTTATGAATTTCAACTTAGATAGTTTTACTGATAGTGGAATGATGAATTTGGCAATTTTTATTATGACAGAAAGCATAATAATTGTAGCACCAATATTTTTAGCATTGCTTGTTGTAGGTGTGGGTGCGAATATCTTGCAATTTGGATTTTTAATAACCATTAAAACAATTATTCCAAAATTCTCTAAATTAAATATGATAACAGGCTTTAAAAATGTGATTTCTTTAAGAAAGCTCTTAGATGGAATATTAATTACACTTAAAGTATCTTTTGCTCTTAGTTTAGGTTTCTTTGTGTTTATTTCATTTTTAAAAGAACTTTCAAATATCGCTTTTTTAAATATATTTTATCAGCTTATTTGGTTAAAAGATAAGACATTAATACTTGCTTCAATGCTTCTTATTCTATTTTTCTTTATGGCAATTTTAGATTTTTTTATAAAAAGAAAGCAATATATTAATAGTTTAAAAATGACAAAACAAGAAGTAAAAGATGAATATAAACAATTGCAAGGTAACCCACAAATTCGTGCTAGAATTCGTCAAACAATGCGTAAAATGTCTTCACAAAAAATGCTCTCAAATGTAAAAAAAGCAAATGTTGTAATAACAAATCCTACTCATTACGCAGTAGCTATAAAATTTACTATGAATGTAGATATAGCCCCAATTGTTGTTGCAAAGGGAACAGATTTACTTGCAATTAGAATAAAAGAGATAGCAAGGCAAAATAATATTCCAATAAGAGAATCAAAAGAATTAGCAAGAGAATTATATAGGTTAGTAGATATTGATAATTATATTCCTGTTGAATTATTTGCTGCTGTTGCAAAAGTCTTTACTACTATTGAAGAATTTAATAAAGGAAATAGTTTTTAAAAAGGAATAATAATGGCTATATATAACAATAAATTTAAAAAGGATTCTATGAAAACTTTTAAAAAAAGCAATATTATTTCGGCTTTAATTTTATTGCTTATTGTAGGATTTTGGTATTTTATTTATATATCACCATATTTTGAGAGAGAATCTCCAGATATACAAATCCCAAATATGTCTTATTGGAACTTAAAATATGATATTCCTATTAAAATTAATGATAAAAGTGGAGTTAAATCATATAAAGTAATAGCAATAATTGAGAATGAAGAGAGGGTTTTGCTTGATAAAGATGGGAATAGTGAAAATGAAATAAAATTTAATTTACCTAGACCAAAGATAAATCTTTCAAATGGTGATAAGATAGTTTATAAAATTATTGCAAGAGATAATAGTAATTACAATTTTTTCTTAGGTAATAAAATAGAAAAAGAATTTGAATTAATTATAGATACAAAACTACCGAAAGTAAGAATAATTCAAATGAGCAATGTGATTACTAAAGGAGGTAGTGCCGCAGTAGTATTTTATGTTTCAGATGATGCTATTGGCGATATTTCCGTTACAAATGGCTATCAAAGTTTTGTGGTTTTTCCATTTCATAAGCCAAACTATTATGTAAGTATAATTCCTTGGTATATTACAAATCCTACTTTTAAAGGGGCAATAATTGCTAAAGATAAAGCAGGAAATACTAGAAAGTTTAGCATTAATTTTATTAGATATAATCGTAATTATCGAACATCAAATTTGACCTTAAAAAGTAATTTTATAGATGGAAAAATTACTGAGTTAATTGAGAATGAAAACGAATTTGAGATTGATAAATTTAAAAGTCCAATAGAAATGTTTAAATATGTAAATGAGGTAATTAGGAATAAAGATAGCGATAAGATAGATAGTAAAATTTTAAATTTAGATTCTTCACTAGATAATATAACTTCATTTAAGCCAATTGAAAATGCAAAGATAGTAGGTCTTTTTGGTGACCATAGAATATTTAGCTTTAATAAAATGGATGCAGGAGAGGCTTATCATTTAGGTATCGACTTAGCAAGCGTTAAAAATGCTTCAATTATAGCTTCAAATGATGGTTTAGTTGTTATGAGTGAAGAGCTAGGAATTTATGGTAATACAATTATTATTGAGCACGGCTATGGAATTGCTAGTTTGTATTCACATTTAGATAGTCGCTACAAAAAGGAAGGAGATATTGTAAAAAAAGGTGAAATTATCGGTAGAAGTGGTTCTAGTGGATTAGCATTTGGAGACCACCTACATTTTGGAATTCTAGTTCAGGGTAGATTTAGCATAAGCAATGAGTGGATGGATAGCAAGTGGTTAAAAATAAATATTATAGATGTTTTAAATAATGCAAAAGAAATTATAGAGAGAGACAATGCCAAAGATTGACCAAAAGAATATACAAGTTTTTCATATACTAAAGGATAATAATATAGATGAATTAAAATCTTTTATTTCAAAAAATTATAAGATTTTACAGGCATATTTGTTAGTTTTTGATGAGCTAGATTATTCTTTGAGAGAGATTTTAGATGAATATTCTCTAGATTATATTGTGCCAAAGAATATGAGATTAAATAATACCTATTCTAATATAGTTTTTAATGAAGGCAATAAAAATAATAAAAAAATTGACAATAAAGCAGATAACAAAACCAAAGAAATAAAAACTAAAATTTATAGAGAGCTAATTCGTAGTGGAGTAGATATAAATAGTAATGATGAAGATATTGTTATTTTTAGTAGGGTAAATAGTGCATCAAATATAAAAAGCTCTAAGAATATTTGTATTTATGGTAGATGTGATGGTAATGTAGAATGTAATGGAGAATATATGATATTATCAAATAATACAAGAGGAAAAATTTTATTCAATGGGTTTGCAATAACTTCTAATATGCTAAAATACAGATTAAATCTAATAACTAAAGATAATGATATGTTAAATATCATTGATATTTTATCACTTTAAAGTATTAAAATATAAGGAAATAAATATGAAGCAAAGAACCATAAGAAAGCCCATAGAAGTAGTAGGTATAGGTCTTCATAAAGGTGTATCCGTTAAAATGATTTTAGAACCTTTGGATGATGATAGTGGAGTAGTATTTTATAGAAGTGATTTAGGTGTTAGCATTCCACTTTGCCCAGATAATGTTATTGACACTACTTTAGCGACAGTTTTAGGGAAAGATAATGCAAGAGTTTCTACAATAGAGCATTTATTATCTGCAATACATGCTTATGGAATTGATAATATAAGGATAATCTTAGATAATGAGGAAGTCCCTATAATGGATGGAAGTGCTATTGGATATTGTATGTTGCTTGAAGAGGCGGGTATAGTTTCTCAAAATACAGCAAAAAAAGCAATGGCAATCAAAAAAACAATAGAAATAAATGATGGTGAAAAATTTGTAAAAATTGAGCCAAGCAAAGATGTTATATTTGATTTTACTATCAACTTTAATCATAATTCAATTAGAGAGCAAAGTTATAAATTTATATATTCACCACAAGCCTATAAAGAAGAAATCGCTCGTGCTAGAACTTTTGGATTCTTGCAAGAGGTAAATTATCTTCGTTCCATTGGGCTTGCAAAAGGTGGGAATCTTTCTAATTGTATAGTTCTTGATGAAAATGGTATCTTAAATAAAGAGGGATTAAGATATAAAGAAGAGTTTGTAAGACATAAAATATTAGATGCAATAGGTGATATAAGTATATTAGGAATGCCTCTAATTGGAACTTATGTAAGTTTTGCAGGAAGCCATAAGTTAAATCATTTTTTAACTAAAAAGATATTCTCACAAGATAATGCTTATGAAATAATAGAAATTCCACAAGAAGTGGAAGAAAAACAATTCTCTTATGCTACTTAATATAGTTTTAATTAGTGTAGATTCTCCTATAAAATTAGGAATTTATGATAATAATTATTTAACTAAAAGTTTTGAATTAAGCGGTAAAATCGGTGATACTTTGCCTAGAATCTTTAGTGAAGTTTTAAAAGAATATGAGATTGAAAATATATTTTATGCAAATGGTCCAGGAAACTTTAGTGCCATAAAATTAACTCATATTTTTTTACAAACTCTTAGTATTGTAAAAAAAATTAATTTATTTTGTGCAGATTCCTTTTACTTTACTAATCAAAGATATATAAATGCTTATGGGAAAATTCACTTTTTTAAGAAAGACAATGAAATTTTAAGCACTAAACTAGATGAAAAGATTCCTAATATATTTATTCTTCCAAATAAGATAGATAAAAATATTTTTAGTGCAAAATGCAAACCTTTATATATTCTTCCTGCAATTTGAATTATTTAATTCATCTTAGTTGAAAAGTTGTTTTCTTAAATGATATTGAATGATTATTTATGATAAAATCTTTGCTTTAATTTTGCTTTGTAAGGATTTATTATGCTTCTTTTTACACCCGGACCTACCCCTAGCTTAGAAGTTATTAGAAATGCTATGGCTCTCCCTACACTTCATCATAGAACAAAGGAATTCGAAGCTTATTTTGAATTTTGCAGAGAGAAGTTAAAAGATTTATTGAATATGCAAGAAGTTTTGATGCTTGCTTGTAGTGGAAGTGGTGCAATGGAAGCTAGTATTAAAACATTTTGTAAAAAACCTCTCTGTATTAATAGTGGTAAGTTTGGAGAGAGATTTGTAAATATAGCAAAATCTCATAATATAGATTATATTGAGGTTGTAAATGAATGGGATACTGCCCCTAGTGTAGATGAAATAAAAGAAATCTTATTAAACAATAAAGATATAGATTCTATTTGTATTCAAATATGTGAGAGTGCTGGTGGGCTTAGACATAATGTAGAAGAAATTGCAAAGATGACAAAAAGTGTTAATGAAAATATTATAATTATTGCTGATGGAATAACTGCAATAGGTGTGGAAAAGATAGATTCAAGTAATATAGATGTATTAATTGGAGGTTCTCAAAAGGCATTTATGCTACCTCCTGGAATGGCAATACTTGGCTTTAGCAAAAAGGCAATTGATATAATTGAAAAAAATGATGTTGGTTTTTATTTTAATCTAAAAACTGAATTAAAAAATCAAAGAAAAAATACTACTGCTTGGACTGCCCCTACAACTATAATTATAGGGCTTGCAAAGTATTTTGAAATAGCAGATATTAAAACAATTTATAAAGAAACAAGAGCTAGAGCATTAGCTACACAGGAGGCATTAAAAAGTATTGGATTAATAATCTATCCAAAGCAACCATCACTTGCTATGAGCACTATTTATAATGAGGATTCTGTATCAATTAGGAAGATTTTAAGACAAGATTATGATGTAAATATTGCAGGAGGGCAGGATAAATTAAAAGATAATATATTTAGAATAAATCATATGGGTATAATTTCTATTTATGAATCTTCTTGGGTTGTAAATGCCATAGAATTAACACTAGACAAATTAAATTATAGGGCATTTGATGGTGTGGCAAATAGAGTATTTTTACAAAAATATTATATGGAACTTAAAGATTGCTAAATTCTCAATTTGGTAAAATAATATTAAAAATTTAAAGAGAGAATATAGTAATGAGATTAAAATTATCACACATACGATATATCGCTGATAAAATTGCATTAGATTTGGGTAATGCAAAATTTGTTGAGATTCTTACAAGTAGTGGGGATATTATTAGAATTGCAAGCAAGTATTTAGAAGAAGATATTAATGCAGAATTAGCCATAGAAGAGAAAGTTAGGGTATTTATTGATGATAATATTGATGATATAGAATCTAGCGGTGCTAATGAAAAACAAATGTTTTTTTTAATTAAAAAGAAATTTGCAAGTGAAAGTGATTTTATTTTATCTTGGGATGATAGATATAGCAATCTATCACATAAGATAATGGATGAATTAATTGATACAAGTATTATTAATTTTAAGGTATCAGAAATAATGATAAAAAATATTATTTTTAAGTCTATAAATAGCTATGCAAAAGCTTATAAAGATATTGAATTTAAGGTAATTGATAGGATTAAAAATTATAAAAAGAAACTTCTTGTTGGCACAGAAGAGTATGAATTGGTATTTAGTAAAATGTATGAAGAAGAGTTGCGTAAGCAGGGTTTCTTATAAAAATAAGGGCTATATATGGATAATATTTTTAAAAAAGCATATATTTATTTAGATGGATATGATAATCTCCTAGAGGCTCTATCTTTTGGCACTGATGGAACCAAAGTGGGTGAAATGATATTTAATACTTCACTTAGTGGCTATCAAGAAATATTAAGTGACCCTAGTTATGCAGGTCAGTTTGTGCTATTTACTATGCCAGAGATTGGAATAGTTGGAGTAAATGATAAAGATATAGAATCTTATAGCAATAAACTTTATGTAAGTGGGATTATTGTTAGAAATTATAACGCTTTTTATTCTAATTTTAGGGCGATGCAGTCGCTTCACTCATATTTAAAAGAAAATAATACTTTAGGAATATGCAATATTGATACTAGGTTTTTAACAAAATTGATAAGAAATAATGGAGCAATGAATATAGTAGTTTCAACTAAAATTTCATCTTTAAAGAAGTTAAAAGAGACCCTAGTATCTTCCCCAAAAATAGGAGAAATAAATTATATTAAAGATATTAGCACTAAAAAGAAAAAAATATATAATAAAAGCACATTTAGCTTTGAAACGCTAGATTATAAAAAACCACAATCTAATAAAAAAAGAATCATTGTAATAGACTTTGGCATAAAACAAAATATTTTAAATGAGCTAAGTGAAGTGGGTTTAGAGTGTGAGATAATTGGATTTGATTTTAGTGCAGATGATATTATAAAAGATTTTAATAATAAAAAAATTGGTGGTGTATTTTTATCAAATGGACCAGGCGATCCTAGCATTTTAACAAATCAAATTAAAGAGATAAAAAAATTAGTTCAAGCAAAAATACCAATGTTTGGAATCTGTCTTGGACATCAGTTATTATCAATTGCAAATGGATATAAAACTTATAAATTAGCTTTTGGACACCACGGGGCAAATCACCCTGTTAAAAACCTCATTACAAATGAGGTTGAAATCACATCTCAAAATCATATTTATTCTGTTTCAGAGAGTATTTCAAAAATTGCTACAATAACGCATAAGAATCTCTTTGATGGAACAATAGAAGGGCTTAGGTATAATGACTTTCCGATTATTTCTATTCAGCATCATCCAGAGGCTAGCCCTGGACCAAAAGAGGCTTCAAAAATCTTTAAAGAATTTGCTTTAATGGTTAAAGAGTTTTAAATGTTAAGCTTAAATTTTATAAGAAATTTTTATATATCTTTTATAATTAAGTTTTTTGGAATCTTGGTAGTGTTTTTATTGTTTAATAATGGTTGTTCTTCTAATACAGGTGAATTTAATAAATCTGCTTCTTTTTTATATGAGCAAATAATAATTTCAGTTGCTGATGGTAACTTAGAAAAAGCAGATGGTTATTTTAACTCCCTTCAAAGCGAACATATAGCCTCACCACTTATAGGAGAGGCTCTTATTATACTTGCTAAAGCACATATGGATAATAATGAGCATTTATTAGCAGGTTTTTTTGCAAATGAATATAAGATAAGATTTAGTAATATAAAAAATGTTGATTATATGGCTTTTTTAAATATTGAGGCAAATTATTATGCTTTTGGAAGCTATACAAAAGACCAAGGGTTTATAAATGATAATATTAGTGAAACTTCTAATTTTATAGCTTTAAATAAACAAAATAAATATTTGCCTTATATTAGACATATTTTGACTATATTTAAATTAACTCAATTAGAAATAAATAAAGAAATTATTAGAATCTATAATATAAAAGACAAATATACAGCTAAAGAGAAATATGAACAGAAAAATAAAGAATTGGGTGTTAATGATATAGAGTTTATACCCTCTTCTATACCTTGGTATGTTAAGATTTTTAGTTGGTAAATTAAATTTAAGGATATTAATTTGAAAGATATAAAGTTCCCAACCATACTTCCAATATTAATTGAGGATAATTCATTTATTTATCCATATACAATTAGCCCTATTTTTATTAATGATGAAGCAAATATGAATGCTATTAATTTAGCACTTGAAGAAAATAGTGTGATTTTTATTACCACTACAAAGGATAATTTGGAGGATTCTGTGCCATTTTATGATGTTGGTGTTGTTGGTAATATAATGCGAAAGCAAACCATTCCAAATGGCAAGACCAAGATATTGTTTCAAGGAATTTCTAGGGCTAGAATAATAAAGCACGAGAATGAAAAGCCATTAATTGGAATGATAGAATTAATATTACCAGATAATCCAGATATGGCAAAACTAAATGCTGCTATGGTATTTTTAAATGAAAAGGTTGATTTGTTATCAAAGTTGTTGCCATATTTTCCGCATGATTTAATGAAGACTATTGAAAATTATGAGCCAAATCGCATAATCGATACTATTTTAAGCACAATTAAAGTATCTAAAAATAAAGTTTATAGCGTTTATTCTAATAGCAATACAATAGAACGTTTAATACTTTTAATAAGCTATATTGATGAAGAAATTGAGAGCTTAAAATTACAAAAAGAGATAAAAACAAAGGTTAATAGTAAGGTTGAAAAAATTAATAGAGAGTTTTATTTAAAAGAACAATTGAAGCAGATTCAGAGAGAATTAGGTGTCGATAGCCAAAAAAATGAGGAAATTGAGGTTTATTATAAAAAACTAGATAGTATTAAATCCCATATTAATGAAGATGCCTATAAAGAAATTAAAAAACAAATTGATAGATTATCAAGAATGCACCAAGATAGTTCAGAATCTAATATTACTCAAAATTATATTGAATGGATGTTAGAAATTCCATTTGGTAAGTTTTCTAATAAAAAGCTTTCCATTGCAAATGTAGAAAAACAACTAAGCATAGATCACTACTCACTAGAAAAACCAAAAGAGAGAATAGTAGAATTTTTTGCAGTAAAGGAGCTTTTATTGCTTCGTGGCAAAAAAGATGCAAATTCTAAGGGAACTATCCTTTGTTTTTATGGACCTCCGGGTGTTGGTAAAACTTCACTTGCAAATTCTATAGCAAAGGCTTTAAAAAGGTCTTTAATTAGAATTGCACTTGGTGGATTAGAAGATGTAAATGAATTAAGAGGACATAGAAGAACTTATTTGGGAGCTATGCCCGGTAGGATTATTCAAGGATTGATTGATGCAAAAGAAATGAATCCAGTAGTCGTTCTTGATGAGATTGATAAGGTTGGCAGAAGTTATAGAGGAGACCCTACATCCGTCCTTTTAGAGATATTAGACCCTGAACAAAATATAGCTTTTAGGGATTATTATGCAAATTTTAATATTGATTTAAGCCAAATTATTTTTATTGCTACTGCAAATGATATTGCCCAGATTCCAGCACCACTTAGAGATAGAATGGAGTTTATTCAGCTAAACAGCTATACACCTCAAGAAAAATTAGAAATTGCAAAGAAATATTTAATTCCTCAAGAGCTTAAAAAACACGGAATACTAAATACAGAATTTAGCATAAATACAAATGCTCTAAAAGAGGTGATAGAAAAATATACTCGTGAAGCTGGAGTTAGGAAGCTTAGAGAACAAATTGCACAGATTATGAGAAAAAGTGCCAAAATGATTTTAGAAAATAATAAAAGTAAAATTACTATTAACACACAGAATCTAAAGTATTTTTTAAATAAAAGCATATTTGAGATAGAAGAAAGTAGCGGTATTGATAAAGTTGGTGTTGTAAATGGTCTAGCTTGGACTAGTGTTGGTGGAGATGTGTTAAAGATTGAGGCTATTAAAATAGCAGGAAAAGGCACTTTAGAAATTACAGGAAATCTTGGTGATGTAATGAAGGAATCTGCAAAAATAGCTTTATCTGTCAGTAAAAATTATGTTGATAAAAAGTTTAAAACAAAAGAACAAATTTATAATCGATATAATATTCACATTCACGTCCCAGAGGGTGCTACACCAAAAGATGGTCCTAGTGCAGGTATAGGATTAGCATTAGCAATTATGTCTGTATTTTTAGATAAAAAAGTTGATAGTAAAATAGCAATGACAGGTGAGCTTACATTAAGTGGCGATGTATTGGCAATAGGTGGGTTAAAAGAAAAATTAATTGCAGCATTTAAAGCTAAAATGGAAATAGTTTTAATTCCAGAAAAGAATTATAAAAGAGATTTAGATGAGATTCCAAAAGAAGTAAAAGATAACTTAAAAATTATCCCTATAACCAGAATCGAAGAGGTATTTAAAAGGGCATTAAAGTGAGGAGATTTTGAGTAAAAATCTTTGTTTAATCTCTCTTGGCTGTAATAAAAATTTAATAGATAGTGAGGTTATGTTAGGAAAACTTAGGGAATATAAGCTAGTAGATGAGCCACAAAATGCAGATGTAATAATAGTAAATACTTGTGGTTTTATAGCTAGTGCAAAACAAGAGAGTGTAGAAAAAATACTAGAAGTTGCCATGCTTAAGAAAAAAAGTGCATTTCTAGTAGTGAGTGGCTGTTTAAGCGAGAGATATTCAAAAGAGCTTCAAGAAGAAATTAAAGAGATTGATATAATCACAGGAGTTGGGGATTATAATAAAATTGATTTAATGATTAAGGAATTACAAGATTTTAAAATTACTCATTCACACCCAAAAATAATTACAAATAATAAAACTTTTTTAATTAATGATGAGGTTAGGCTTATTACAGGTTCTAATATACATTCTTATATTAAGATTAGCGAGGGTTGCAATCAGAGTTGTAGTTTTTGTGCAATACCAAGTTTTAAAGGAAAGCTTCAATCTAGAAGTATTGAATCTTGCGTTAAAGAAATAGATACTTTGGTTAATAAAGGCTTTAGAGACTTTAGTTTTATAGCTCAAGATTCTAGTTCTTATATGAGAGATTTAGGTAAAAAAGATGCTTTAATAGATTTAATTGATGCTGTTGAGAAGATTGATGGTATTCGTAGTGCTAGGATTTTATATCTTTATCCAAGTAGTACTTCAGAAAGACTTATTGATAGAATTGCAGAGTCTAGTGTATTTCAAAATTATTTTGATATGCCATTGCAGCATATATCAGATTCTATGTTTTCTATTATGAGACGCGGTGCAAATAAAAAGCAGCATATAGAGCTTTTAAATCATATAAGAAATATTAAAGATAGTTTTATTAGAACTACATTTTTATTAGGACATCCCGGTGAGAAACAAAGTGATTTTGATGAGTTATGTAAGTTTGTAAATGAATTTAAATTTGATAGGATAAATCTTTTTGCATTCTCTAAAGAGGAGCATACAAGGGCTTATAATATGAGTGATGGGGTAGATTCTAAGATAACTAAAAATAGAATAAATATTTTAAATAAGATTATTATAAAACAACAAATTGAGAGTTTTAAAAGCTTAGTTGGCAAAAATATAATTGCAATAATCGATGGATTAAGTAAAGAGAGTGATTTATTGTTTAGTGCTAGAGATATTAGATGGGATAGAGATATTGATGGTGAGATTTTAATAAATGATAATCTTAGTAATGAGCCATTAAGCTCTGGATATTATGAGGTTAGTATAGATGACTTTAAGGGCGATTCCTTAATAGGTAGGGTATTAAGGAAATTAAATTAGAAATAAGGAGAGAAATATGGATTACTTTGAGGCAAGAGGAGTGGATGTAAGTATGTATGAGAAAGCAAAACTTCCAGCATATTTTAATGAAGTGTTAGAGAATTTAGATTTTAATGCTAGGATATTAGACTTTGGTTGTGGATTTGGTCAGCATTTAGAGGCAATTAAAAATTGTAATTTTGCAATAACTCCAAAAATGGGGGGGGGGGCGTAGCCAAAATGACAATAAATTACATAATTTCTATCTTTTTGGTATTGATATTAATCAAAATGCAATCTCTTATGTTCAGAGTTTGGGGATAGAGGCTATGGTGGTTAGAGATATTTTTACATTTTTTCCTAAAGAAAGATTTGACTTAGTTATTACAACTCATGTTTTAGAACATATACCAAAGGATAAGTTAATTTCAGTTTTAAGACATTTTAAAGAGCATATCTTGACACCAAATGGAAAGATATTTGTAGCAGTTCCAAATGCACAAAGTAATACAGGTTGCTATTGGAGGTATGAGGATTTTACGCATTATACACTCTTTAGTGCAGGAAGTTTGATTTATGTATTTAAAATGGCTGGTTTTAGTAATGTAGAAATTATTGATAAAGATGCATTAGTTGGTAGCAGGGGTCTAAAAAGAGTTTTTAAGCAAATATTTTTAAAGTTATATAAATTAAATTTTAAGTTTTGGAATCTTGTTACAAATAGTTCATTTCACGCGCCAAGCCCACAAGTATTTAGTTATGAAGTAAAAGCATTAGCTAGTAAATAAGATTTATGGAGTTAAAATGGGATTAATAAAAAGAATATTATTTAAAATTCATATATTTTTTATGCAAAGCATAGAAAACAAACTTGATAGATTATTAATGCTTAAGGCAAAAATACTCTCACAAAATAATATAAATTGTTATAAAAATTTAATGGGGGGGGGGAGAGATAGATGATATATCACATAAAAATAAATCATTTTTTATAGAATCTATGGAGTTTAGTGTATATTCACAAAATGGAGAAGATGGCATTTTAGATTTTTTGATTGAAGTTTTGGATTTGAGTTCATACCCTAAAGCTTTTATTGAATTTGGAGTGCAAAATTATAAAGAATCAAATACTAGATTTTTACTAAAAAATAGAAATTATCAAGGATTAATAATAGATGCTTCAAAAGAAAATATAGATTTTGTTAAGAGAGATGAAATATATTGGAAATACGACTTAGAGGCAAAATGTGCTTTTATCACTGCTGAAAACATTGATATGATTATTAAAGATTATTTAAGCTCAAGGAATCTTAGCAATGTAGCAATTTTAAGTATTGATATAGATGGAGTTGATTATTTTATATGGGAGAGCATAAAATGTATTACTCCTTGTATTGTAATAATTGAATATAATGCTTTATTCGGAAGTGATAGAGAGATAAGCGTTCCTTATAGGGCTGATTTTAATAGATTTAAAGAACATTTTAGTGGGTTATATTTTGGGGCTAGCATAAAAGCAATTATACAATTAGGTAAAAGTAAAAATTATGAATTCATAGGGGCAGATTCTAGTGGGACAAATTTATTTTTTATACACCAAAGCTTAAAAATTAAAGGAATTAAAACATACCCACTTAAAGAATATTGCACAAGACATAATGCTAGACAAAGTAGAGATGAATATGGTAATTTAAACTTTAAAAGTGGAGATGAGAGAACAAAAGCTTTAGAGGGCTTATTAGTGTATAATACATCATTAAATAAAAGTGAGATATTATAACTACGTTATTAAGAGGAGAAATTATGAAATTTTTTGCACAATTTATTTATCAACAAATTTTAAATGCAAATTCCAAAATATTTGTTTATTTTTTACTGAAACTTAGGAAAATTCTTTTAAAATTTATAAATCCAATCATTACTCTTAATTATAGAGGTTTCAAACTTGATATGCCTTTATCTCATACGATTTTTTATTATCAAAAACTTTATCCAAACTATGATATGCAGCTTCATAAAATTGCATCATATATTAAACATAAATTAAATTATTTTAATATGATTGATGTGGGTGCAAATATTGGTGACACAGCTGTTTTTACAAATGTAGAAGGAGAATATCTATTGATTGAAGGAGAAGCAAGCTATAACAACCTTATTGCTAAAAATATATCATATCAATATCCAAATTCTCAAATATTCTTGGCTTCTAATGGGGGGGGGTGGATATAAAAAATAAAGAAAACATTAAAGAAAGTAGATTTATTATACAAAATATGTTTATAAGTGATACAAAAGGGGAATATCAAGTTAGCTTACAAGATGGCAGTGGAAAACTTATAGAATCTACTCTTATGCTAGAAAGAAATATAGAATCTAAAACCTATATTCTATTAAAAAGTCTTGATGAAATAGTTGGTATAAGCAGTTTTCAACCAAACTTTATCAAAATAGATACCGATGGGTTTGATTTTAAAGTGTTAAGAAGTGCTAAACAAACACTTATCAAATATAAACCTTGTATTTATTTTGAATGGGATAAATTCCATCTTGAATCACAGCAAGAAAAACCTATAAGTATTTTTTCATATTTGCTAAGTTTAGGATATGAGGAATGTATGATTTTTGATAATTTTGGAAATGCTATTTGTGTGATAAATTCTTGTGATTGTCAAAACTTACAAATGCTTTTGGATTACACTAAAAATTCACAATGTAATATCTATTATTATGATGTGTTAAGTTTTCATAAAGATAGTAAACTAAGCATAAAGGAATATAGAGATTTTACAATTAAATCTTAAAGAAAAGGCGAGACAATGAACTTCTTAACCACCTACCTCCAAGCAATACAAAACATCAGCACTCAAGATAAAGAGCACACCTATCGCACATTTTTGCATAATCTAATGAATGAGATAAAAGATAGCCTAGCTCAAAGCAAACCAAATTTAAAAACATTATCAATCATACAAGAGCCAAATAATGACAAAGAGGGACGTGGCGCGCCTGATTTTATGATTTTATCCAAAGGCTTAAGTGTCGGCTATATTGAAAATAAACGCGTGAATGCAGATTTAGATTCCATCATTTCAAGCCCACAGATTGAAAAATACCTAAGATTAAATGACAATCTAATGCTTACTGATTATTTGCGTTTTACTCTTGTGAGAGCCAAAAATGGGGGGGGGGCAAAAAGCCGCTTAAAGATTTGTGAGTTAGCTCAAATCAATCAAGGAGGCAATCTATCATTTTATCAGGGGAAGTCGCTTAAGATTTGCGAACTAGCTCAAATCAAAGCCACCCTTAAAGACAAAGCTCTCTTAGAATCTAAGGCAAAAGATTTGCTTGATTTTTTCTTTATCTTTTTCACCCACGAGCCAGAGCCTATCAACACCGCCTTAGAGTTTGCTTCCACCCTAGCCCTACGCACACAGATTCTAAAGAATGAGCTTTTAGAGAATGAAAAAAACGCACATATTCAAAACTTTTATTCTATCTTTAAAACACAGCTTTATGATGAATTGCTCTATGAGGATTTTTGCGATAGTTTCGCCCAGACACTGACTTATAGCCTATTTTTAGCGAAGTTAAATAGTATAGATAATAAAGAAATCGACCTCTATAATGTCAAAAAATTCATTCCTAAATCCTTTCCTTTAATCCGTGCTATGAGCGACTTTTTGGACAAAATAGAGGATTTATATGCTATTAAGTGGCTTATTGATGAGATTCTCCACATTATTCATCATATTGATATAATAAGCATTATTAAAGAGCTTAATCGTGCGAGTGAAAAAGATATTTTAGGGCATTACACGACACAATTCACTCACAAAGACCCCTATTTGCATTTCTATGAGACTTTCCTTAGTAAGTATGACCCTAGATTGCGTGAGATTCGTGGGGTATATTATACACCTGCTAGTGTAGTGTGCTTTATTATTAATGCCATAGATTCTGTGCTTAAGGAGGATTTTAGTCTGAAAGAAGGCTTAAGTGCCGCGCTTAAGAATCAAAACATCACGCTTTTAGACTTTGCCACAGGCACGGGGACATTCCTACTTGAAGCCTTTAGAAAAGCCCTAGAATCTATCCCTCAAAATAGCCCAAGATATGAGCCTAAAAAACTGCTTAAGCAATTCTTTGGCTTTGAGTTTCTCATCGCCCCTTATACGATAGCTCATCTCAAACTCTCCCAAAGCTTCAAAGAGGATTTTTACACACCCCTAAAAGATAACGAGAGATTAGGAATCTACCTTACAAATACCCTGTATTTCAAAGACACTAAAAAAGAGCAAAATGAAAGAGGGCAGGTGCTTATGGGCTTCCCCGAGCTTGTAGAAGAAGCAATCAATGCGCAAAGCACGAAAGAAAAGCCTATTTTGATTATCACAGGCAATCCTCCTTATAGCGGTGCAAGTAGTAATAAGGGGCTGTATGAAGATGAAGTGAGAATTACTTATGGCTTAGAGCCTAGCGAGCAGCACTTTGATGAAAGGCAGAGAGCAGCAATTAAGCAATACCTTAAAAATATAGAATCTAAAAATGCTAAATCCATTAAATCCACCTTTAAAGCCATTTTAGAGAGTAAAAAGCTCAAAAATGAGAAAAACCCCAAATGGCTACTTGATGATTATGTGAAATTTATCCGCTTTGCAGAATCTAAGATAGAGTCTCAAGAAAGTGGGATTTTTGCGTTTATCTCTAATAATAGCTTTTTAGATAATCCTACTTTTAGGGGTATGCGTTATCATCTAATGAATACTTTTGATAAAATCTATATCCTAGATTTGCACGGCAATGCAAGGAAAAAGGAAGCCACCCCCGATGGTAGCAAAGATGACAATGTCTTTGACATTATGCAGGGCGTCTCAATCAATATCTTTGTGAAAAATGCAAACTGTCATTCTCAAACCTCCCCTTGTCATTCTAAGGTTTCAAATTGTCATTCTGAGGCGTTAGCCGAAGAATCTAAAACTTCCCCTTGTCATTCTGAAAGAGCATTAGCGACTGAAGAATCTCTTAAATCTTCCCTTTGTCATTCTAAATCCTCTTTAGAGGGCGAAATATCCCCTACATCTTCCCCTTTTCATTCTGAGGCGTTAGCCGAAGAATCTCAAGATTCTACAAAAGATTCTAAGAGATATTTCGCTAACGCTCAATATGACAAGATTAGCCCTCAATATGATAAGATTAATGCTCAAGACAATAAAGAGACTTATCATTCTAAGGTGTCAAATTGTCATTCTGAGGCATCAGCCGAAGTATCTCAAACTTCCCCCTATCATTCTAGCCTTTCACATTATCATTCTAAATCCTCTTTAGAGGGCGAAATATCCCCTACATCTCCCTCTTGTCATTCTGAGGCGTTAGCCGAAGAATCTCAAACAGATTCTACAAAAGATTCTTCACTTGCTTTGCAAGTTCAGAATGACAAAGTAAAAGATATTTCAGCCTCGCCTCATGCGTGTCTCACGCAACCCACCCACACTTGCAAAGATGACAATGACAAAAACCTCGCTACTCTTTATCATTATGACCTCTATGGCAAACGCAAGGACAAATATAACTTCCTCTATGATAATAGCCTAGATTCTGTTGCTTGGACTAAGCTAAAGCCCAAAGCCCCCTTTTATCTCTTTATCCCTCAAAATGAGAGCTTAAGAGAGGAATACAATAAGGGCTGGAGTGTAAAGGATATATTTAGAGTGTCAGGGGTTGGGATTACTACTGCACACGATGAATTTGTAATACATTCTAGTAAAGAAAAATTGTTACAAAAATTTGAGGATTTTAAAAATTCTCCCCCTGATGCTGCAAAATTGCACGAAAAATTTAATGTCAAAGAAAAGCAAGGTTGGGATATTTTAAAAGGTTGGCACAATCTACAAAAAAAGAGTGATTTATCTCAATATATTCAAAAAATTGCTTATCGTCCATTTGATAATCGATATATTTTTTATGAAGAAAAGCTTGTTTGGCGTTGTGTTAAGGATATAATGCGGCATTTTCTACCTCTTTGTCATTCTGAGGCATTAGCCAAAGAATCTAAAATTTCCCCTTGTCATTCTGAGCGTAGCGAAGAATCTCAAACAGATTCTACAAAAGATTCTTCACTTGCTTTGCAAGTTCAGAATGACAAAGTAAAAGATATTTCAGCCTCACCTCGTGCGTGTCTCATACAACCCACCCACACTTGCAAAGATGATAAAGAAAATAAGCAATATAGCAACAAAGCCTTGCTTGTTTCAAGGCAAACTTCAGCCATTGGAGACAAGGAATTTAATACTGCTTTTATTAGCGATAAAATGGTGGATATAAATTTTTATCGTAGGGGCGGGGAACAGGTATCACCTCTTTATCTGAAAGACCAAGCTTCAAATACTCAAAGGGTAGAAAATTTCACCTCTAAGTTTAGAGCCTTTATTGATTCTAAATACCAATGGGACATAAATGACTATCAAAACAATCCCGAGTTTTTTCTTTCTTTTGATTTTGAAAACTCACATTGTCATTCTCAAACTTCCCCTTGTCATTCTAAATCCTCTTTAGAGGGCGAAGTATCCCCTACATCTCCCTCTTGTCATACTGAGGCGTTAGCCGAAGAATCTCAAACAGATTCTACAAAAGATTCTAAGAGATATTTCGCTAACGCTCAATATGACAAGATTAATGCTCAAGACAATAAAGAGACTTATCATTCTAAGGTTTCAAATTATCATTCTGAATCTTCCCCCTATCATTCTGAGGCGTCAAATTGTCATTCTGAGGCGTTAGCCGAAGAATCTAAAACTTCCCCTTTTCATTCTAAACCCTCTTTAGAGGGTGAAGAATCTTTAAACAAAGCAAGCAAAGTATCTCAATTTATCCTCACTCCCGAAGCGATTCTAGGCTATATCTATGCGGTGCTTTTTCACAAAGACTATCGCGAAAAATATATTGATTTCTTGAAAACCGACTTTCCTAAAATCCCTTTTGTAGAATCTAAAGAGAAATTTTTAGCCCTGAGTGCCTTAGGACGCGAACTTATGGCTGTGCATTTGATGCAAGATTCACAAATAAGAGAGAGAGAGAGAGAGAGAGAACAGAAAATGATGAGAATGAATTGCAATATCGGACTAAATGTAGCCAGACAATACAAAATAAGCGGTTCTTGGCAGTGTGTGATAGTAACCAATACTCTAGTAGATTTATCGCTAATGGGCGGGGGCAATACAGGAGCAGGAATGATATTCCCCCTCTATCTCTACCCAAAGGCAAAGTAGTGCAAAATATCGGCTTAGTGTGCGATAGAGGTTGTAAATTGCAAGAAATCAATAATATCTTTATTAGTCAGCATCTCATTGATTTGCATTTAGTAGGCAGTGGGAGCTATGTCTTTCCACTATATCTTAAGGAGGAATTATGCTAGATTCTACTATCGGAGAGCCGCTTTATAAAGACACAAAGAATAAAAATCTACGCATTGAAAAAATTATGTATAATGCGGAATCTAAAGAGCTTTTTGTGAATGATTCTTTATATTTTTGCGGGGTGGAAAAAGCGGTGTGGGAGTATAAAATCGGCGGTTATCAAGTCTTGGACAAATACCTAAAATCTCATAAGACTGAAGAGATAGATTTTGAGCATTTTAGCAATATCATCAAAACTCTCTCCAAGAGCCAAATAATAGAACATAATATTTCTCAAATAGAGCTAAAATGATAGAGCTAAAATGAAGTCTATGCGAAATAAGAGCGATAAAATCACCCTTCTTCATTTGCCTTATCTGCAAGATAAGCGTAACTTGCTTGGCTTTAGCGGGGGAGCGGATTCTACTTGTTTGTTTCACTTGCTTTTAAAAAATGGAATTTACTTTGATATTGCGATGGTTAATTATAACTTAAGAAAAGAATCTAAAGATGAGATAAGATACGCAAAAAAACTAGCTAAAAAGTATAATAAAAAGATTTTTATCTTAAAAGCAAAAAAGATTAAGAATAATTTTGAAAGTAGGGCTAGAGAGATTAGATATGATTTTTTTAAAAAAATCATTAATTCATATAATTATGATAATTTAGTCTTAGCCAATCAGCTAAATGATAGAATAGAGTGGCTTTTAATGCAGCTTAGCAAGGGCTGTGGGCTGAACTCATTGCTTGGATTTGATAGTTTGATTAAGGCTAATAGCTTTAATATAATCCGACCTTTTAGCGAAACTTCAAGAGACAAGATAGAGCATTATTTAAAAAAGCATAAAATAAAATATTTTATAGATAAAAGCAATAAAGATATAAAATATAAACGCAATTATTTTCGTAAAAATTATGCCTCTAATTTGGTTAGAAACTATTCTAGTGGGCTTTTAAAATCACTTAGTTTTTTAAAAGAGGATTTTTTAGCCCTCTATGGTGGGGTTATGATTAGAGAAATTACTAATAGTGTTTATAGAATCTTTGTGTTTAAAAAGAGGCTAGATTTAGAAAATTTACATAATATTGATATTTGTGCTAAAAAGCTTGGCTATGTAATCTCACAAAAACAAAGAGAAGAGATTTTAAAATCTCTATATTCTTGCGTGATAGGTGATAAAATCATAATTGATTGTAATAAAAATGAAATTTTTATATGTGAGAATCTCTCCAAGCAAAAGCAAAATTTAAAGAATCCAGAGGAATCTCAATTAAAAAAAACCCAGAAATTAAAAAAAGCCCAAAGCCCACAAAAGCATAATAAAAAGTTTAGAGATATTTTGCGACTTGCTTCTATTCCCCCTAAAATACGCCCATATATTACTAAAGAATTACTAGATAAATTTAAAAATTTCTAATTTTTTATCCTTATAGTTCAATATTCTAATATATGTGAAGTTTGCTTACACCATTATCTTACACACTGCATTAACCTAAGAATCCTAATTTAAGAATCTAGCAACATATAATGAATACATTTAAACTATTTTTAATATGGGGGGGTAGAATGTTAATTTTAGATTCTATGCGTTAGTAAAATTATAAATATAAAGAATATAGGTTGTTTTTAATAAGGACTAAAAGGAGGCAATAATGAATGATAAGCAATTAAAAAGAAAAATAAATTCAGTTGGAATGCAGTTTTTTGTAACTTATTTTGAAATGATAAGAGATTGTAATGATAATAAATATTTAATTGAAGAGATTAATAAAGATACTATGACTCGCATTAATTTCATATATGGAAAGCAATCTCTAAGAACTAAAATTAATGTTACTCGCTATATCTTAAAGAATAATTTATTAAAAAATGTGCTTATAAAAATATCATCTTCTAAAAACATACCTTATGCTTATAGCTCTAAAGCTAAAGAATTACTTAAAAAATACAAGGATTAGTTAGATGAAAAAGATTATTTTTGGCTTTATTTTATTACTTTCATATTCTTTTGCACTTGATTATAAAGTTTTAGGGAAGTTAGGAGTAGAGTGTAAAAATGGAGATATATCAGTTTGTAATACCCTTAATTCACATTAGTAATCTTAACGTAGAGTGTAGAGATTCTAAGAAAAAAGAGTCTTGTGAGGACTTATTTTATACTAATAAATATTTATGTGAAATTGAAGTAGAAGATTATAATTGTCATCTCACTGGATATGCTTATTTTACAGGAGGATTTGATTTTGGTGTAATTAAAAATGATTACTTAGCATTGTCTTATTTTAAAAAACTTTGTGATAAGGGACATGAGGTAAGTGATACTTGTTTTTATACTGGTCTTATTTATGGTAACTTTAAAGATTATCAAAATGCGATTTTTTATTTAAAAAATGCTTGTAATGCTGGAATGACTGCAGCTTGTGAGCTTTTGCCGCCTACTATAAATAAATCTAACTAATCCATTTTATACAGCGCATTTTCTATCGCTAATTAGATTTCCTATTTTTAGATTATAGTTTTTTAGCATTTCTAAGTCTCTTAGGGGTAAGTCCCCATTTGTAGTTAGGTAATTACCAAGCACTATTGCATCAATGCCATTTTCAAAGATATCTTTTTGCTCTTTGCCAAAAACTACTTCTCTTCCCCCAGCTAGCATTAAAATTGAATTTCTTAAAAACTCCCTTGCTAGTATTATGCACTCTAATGCTTCATTTCTATCCATAATCTTTGGCTCTAGTGGCAGGGCAGGATTTGGGATATAGAAATTTATAGGAGAACTATGTGGATTTAGTGATTTTATAGTTTTTAGCAGCTCTATTCTTTGCTTTCGACTTTCTCCAAGCCCAAAGATTCCACCGCTGCATAGTTTTAACCCTATACTAAGCACATTTTCACAAGTATTTAGCCTATCTTCAAAGCTATGAGTAGTGCAGATATTTTTAAAATTACTCTTAGCAGTCTCTAGGTTGTGATTATAGCTATCTATTCCATTTTGTTTAAGGTATTTTAGAGATTCTTTAGTTGCAATTCCACAACAAGCAATTAGCAGCATATTTGGAAGTTTTCTTTTTATATCACTAGCAAGAGAGGCTATATATTCACATTTAGCAGAATCTAACCCTAGCCCTGAAGTAACTAGGCAAAACCCACTTGCACCAAACTTTGCTAGGCTTATGGTTTCTTTTAAAACCACTTCTTTTGGCTTGTTTTTGTAGATTTCTGAATTTTTACCATATTTTATACTTTGTGTGCAATATACACAATCTTCTTTGCAAGCCCCACTTGAAACATTGCTAATAGAGCATAGATAGATTTTTTTTGCCATTTAATTCCTTTATAAATCTTCTTTATATTTACATTTTAGACATTCAAAATATTTTTTAGTTTTAGTTTCTTTTTTAGCCATTATATAATTACATTTTTGGCATTTTTTATTAGTTGGCTCATTTGGACTGATAAATTTACATTTTGGGTAATTCCCACATCCAAAAAATACGCCTCTCCTTGAGTATTTCTCTATTATATCGCCATTACACTCTGGACATTTTATATCTTGTAATATTTTCTTTTCTTTTTTTATTGCTAGAGATTTTGTATTTTTACATTTTGGATAGCCACTACAAGCCATAAATTCACCATTTTTGCTGAATTTTTTTATCATCACTTTACCGCATTTATCACAGATTTCTTTAGAGGCTTTTTCATCTTCTTTTTCATCTTGTTTTATATATTTACATTTTGGATAACCACTACAACCTACAAATTCACCAAATCTACTTTTTCTAATTACTAATTCACTACTGCATTCAGGGCATAATTCCCCTGTTGGCTTTGTGGTCTTAAGTGAGGTAATGTTTTCTTTTCCATCTTGTATTTGTTTTATAAACCCTTGATAAAACTCCCAAAGCACACTTTGCCAATCTATTTTAGAATCTGCTATATCATCTAATTTTTCTTCTAATTTAGCAGTAAAGCTAGAATCTACTATTTCTAAGAAATGTTTTTGAAGTATATCAATCATAGTAAATGAGATTTCTGTTGCAAAAATTTGTTTTTTCTCTATCTTTATATATTCTCTTTTTGAAAGTAATGAAATAGTAGGAGCATAAGTGCTAGGACGACCTATTCCTAGGCTTTCTAACATCTTTACTAAAGAGGCTTCAGAAAATCTAGCTGGTGGTTCTGTTTGATGAGGAGATATTTTGCATTCTTTTAATTTTATGCTCTCATTTATTTCTAAATTTGGTAGGATTTTATCTTTATCATCATTTCCTGTTATTTTATAAAATCCATCAAAAACTAATTTTGAGCCACTAGCTTTAAAAATCGCATCTTTTGATTTAAAAAATACATTTTGAGATTGAAAAATTGCATCAGTGCTTTGAGAGGCTAAGAATCTGTTATAAATTAATGTATATATTTTTAATTCATCAGCTTGTAGGTAGTCTTTTGCAATCTGTGGTGTAAATTCAATTTGCGTAGGTCTAATAGCCTCGTGAGCTTCTTGAGCACTTTTTTGTTTATTTGTATAGTTTTTTATTTTAGTAGGGATATAATTTTTACCAAAGCTCTTTTGAATTAATCTTCTCGCAGACTCTTGAGCAATTTTAGCAATATTTAGACTATCTGTTCTCATATAAGTAATAATACCCATAGTGCCGTTGTTTGTAGATACGCCTTCATATAATTTTTGTGCTATTTGCATTGTTTTTGATGGAGAATATCCAAGAATATTTGATGCACTCTGCTGTAATGTTGAGGTCATAAATGGAGGTGGTGGAGAGACTTTTTTATCTTTTATCTCTATATTTGAGATTATAAATTCTGATTCTAAGATTATTTTTAGCATTTCATTTGCTTCTTTTTCATCTCTTAAATCTATTTTTTGGATTTTTTTACCCCTCCATTCTATAAGTAGAGATGGTATTAAATCTTTATTTTTACTAAAATTTGCATCAATACTAAAGTATTTTATAGGCACAAAGGCTTTTATCTCCTTTTCTCTATCTACAACTAATTTTAATGCAGAACTCTGAACCCTACCTGCACTAAGTCCTTTTTGAATTTTTTGATTTAAAAGAGGGCTTAGCTTAAAGCCTACTATTCTATCTAGTAGTCTTCTTGCTTGTTGTGCATTTACCATATTCATATTAATATTTCTTGGATTTTTAAGAGAATCTAATATTGCCTGTTTTGTTATTTCATGAAAAACAATTCTCGGATAGCTTTTATCTTTATCAATTATTTGTGCTATATGATAGCCGATAGCTTCACCTTCCCTATCCTCGTCAGTTGCAATGTAAATATTACTTGATTTTTTTGCTAAGTCTTTAATTTCTTTAGCAATAGCTTTATGATCTTTATCAACCTCATATTCAGGAATAAAATTATTATCTTCTATTTTAATTCCAAACTTCTTTTTAGGTAAATCTTTAATATGCCCTTTTGAAGCTATGACTTTATAATTACTTCCTAGAAAGTTTTTTATTGTTTTTGCTTTTGCAGGGGATTCTACAACTATTAGATTCAAAAACTCGCTCCTAATAAAATTTATTAAAATTTGGCATTTTATCACAATTTTAAATTTTATTATTTAAGCATTTTTAAAAATATATCCATATTTTTATTAATGGAATAGTATTTGCTTCTATCTATAAAAATTTCTTTCAAATAAAGGAAACGCAAGATGAGTTTTAGAATAAATACTAATGTGTCAGCGCTTAATGCTCATACTATTGGGGTGCAGAATAATAGAAGTATTCATAATTCACTAGAAAAATTAAGTTCAGGTCTTAGGCTTAATAAAGCTGCAGATGATGCTTCTGGTATGGCTATCGCCGATAGTTTGCGTTCTCAAAGTGAGGCATTAGGTCAAGCAGTTAGAAATGCAAATGATGCAATAGGTATGATTCAAGTTGCAGATAAAGCAATGGATGAGCAGTTAAAAATCCTAGACACAATTAAAGTAAAAGCTGTTCAAGCAGCACAAGATGGACAAACAACAGAATCTAGAAGGGCACTGCAAAGTGATATTCTAAGACTTTTGGAAGAACTTGATAATATTGCTAATACTACTAGTTTTAATGGACAGCAAATGCTCTCTGGTGCATTTTCAAATAAAGAATTTCAAATTGGAGCTTATTCAAATACTACAGTTAAAGCTTCTATTGGTCCAACAAGTAGCGATAAAATTGGACATGTTAGAATGGAGAGTTCATCATTTTCAGGAGAGGGAATGGAGCCAGAAACAGGCAAAAATAATCTGCAAGAAGTTTCATTAAGAATGCTTGAGGTAGATGGAGTTAATAGTTATGAATTAGAGACAGTTAAAATTTCTCATTCAGCAGGAACAGGTATAGGAGTTTTAGCAGAGGTTATCAATAAAAATTCAGACAAGCTTGGAGTTAGAGCAGCTTATAATGTAATGGCAACAGGAAGTAATGCTGTATTATCAGGCACTATTAGAGGTCTTACTATAAATGGAGTTCAAATTGGAACTGTAAATGATGTTAGAAAAAATGACTCCGATGGTAGGCTGATAAATGCAATCAATTCTATTAAAGAAAGAACAGGGGTTGAGGCTTTTACTGATATTTCAGGTAGGCTTAATTTAAGAAGTATGGATGGAAGAGCTATTAGTGTAAAGGTTTTAGAGGGTCAAGATGTGTTTGGTGGCGGTAATTTTACAGGAATTGATGGAGATGAACACGCTATTATTGGAAGACTTACTTTAATTAGAACTGATGCAAGGGATATTTTAGTCTCTGGCGTAAATTATAGTAATATTGGCTTCCATTCTGCTCAAGGAACTGCTGAATATACGGTTAATTTAAGGGCTGTTAGAGGAGAATTTGATGCAAATATAGCCTCTGCTTCCGGTGCAAATGCCAATAATGCACAAGCACAAATAAATATTAACGGTATAGGTGCGGGAGTTACAAGCTTAAAAGGTGCAATGGTTGTTATGGATATGGCAGAATCTGCAAGGGCTCAATTAGATAAATTAAGGGCTGATATAGGTTCTGCTCAAATTCAACTTGTCGCAACAATAAACAATGTTTCTGTAACTCAAGTTAATGTAAAAGCGGCAGAATCTTTAATTAGAGATGTAGATTTTGCCCAAGAGAGTGCAACTTTTAGTAAGCATAATGTTTTAGCACAAAGTGGAAGTTTTGCTATGGCACAGGCTAACTTGGTTCAGCAAAATGTATTAAGATTATTGCAATAATGAATGCTTGGCAAAGGAATTTGCGAGCCTTAAATAAAATTAACCCAAGTTTATTTCAAAAGCTTGTAAAAGTAGAGCCAAATAGGCATTTTGAAGTATTTATAGGACAAGATTCTGCAGATATTAATTTCCTAGATAAAAAAAATAATAAATTTTTATTTGTTAATAGTAGTATTGAGTTTGTTGTTGATAAGATTAATAGCTTTAAGGAATTTAGTTTATACCCATATTTGTATTTTTTTGGTTTTGGAAATGGAGTTTTTTACAAGCTTCTTTTAAATAATGCCTCTTTAAAGAGGATAATGATTTTTGAACCACATATTGAAATTATTTTTAATGTATTAAATTTGCTTGATTTTAGCAAGGAAATAGAAGAAAGAAGGTTAATTTTATTTTATAATCAAGATGTTGCTTATGAGAGTCTATCTCCATTTTTTTATATTAACAAAAATGCCCTAATTTACTCTAAACTTTATAATCTACATATTTTTAATGATTATTATAATATTTATGAAGATGAAATTATTAATATAAATAAGCTAATTATAGGCATAATAGAGCACGGTGTAATATCTATTGGAAATGATAGTAAAGATGCAATAATAGGCATAAAACACCATATAGCAAATATTCCTTTAATGCTTAAAAATCCAAGCCTTTATAATTTAGTATTAAATGCCAAAAATACAAATACAGCAGTTATTGTCTCAACAGGACCATCACTTTATAAACAGCTTGAGTTATTAAAAAATGTGCAAGATTATGTAAGCATTTTTTGTGTTGATGCTTCTTTTCCAATACTTGTAAAATATGGAATTAAGCCAGATATTGTTTTATCGATGGAGAGAGTTGAGCTTACTGCTAAATTTTATGAAGTTGTAGAAGAGAAATACTTTAAAGATGTGATTTTTGAGATAACTTCAATAGCACATAAAAAATTACTTGATGAGATAGTTAAAAAAGGTGGAATCTTGCAACTTAGTGAGCGTCCATTTGGCTATACTAATTATTTTGATTTAGCAGAGTATGGATATATTGGTATTGGAATGAGTGCAGCTAATATGGCTTATGAATTAGTAGTGCATTGTGGATTTAGTAGGTGTATTTTTATAGGTCAGGATTTAGCTTTTAGCAAAGATGGAGCAAGTCATAGTAAAGATGCAGTGTATGGCGAGAGAGAGATTGAAACATCTTCTAATAAAATATTTATTGAAAAATATGGTGGCAATGGGCTAGTAGAAACTACGCAAGTTTGGAAGCTATTTTTAAACTTTTTTACAAAAGATATTTATGAGACAAAAGATAGAATAGAGGTTATTAATGCTACTGAAGGTGGGGCTAGGATCCCACATACTATAGAATTAAGCTTTAAAGAATCATTAAAAAAAATTGACTATTCTACTACCAAAAATAAAATTTTTTTGACTAACCCTACATATAAAAAATATAATGAAAATCTTAAAAAAGCTAAAGCTAAAGTAAAAGAATATATTAAATATGGCAATGCTAAGAAAGAAAAAATACAAAATTTATTTCTTGAGGTGGTAGAACAGACCGAACTTTTAGAGCTTTTAAATAAAGAAAACAGACTAGAAGAATATGATTTTAATTCTTTAGATAAATTATTTGATAGGATTGAAGGAGTAAAAAAGCTATTTTCAAATAAGAAGTTTTTAAATATGTTTAATGAAGCAACACAGGCAATTATTTTTCATCAAGAAATGGAATTAGCAAAAATTTCTACTAAAATTACAAGTAACCAAATTGAGTTAAATGCTAAAAAACTAGAATGGCTATTTTTACACAAGAATTGGCTTTTTATACTTGCAGGTTGCCTAGATTCTGTGCTATTTTGTGTTAATGATAGTTTTAGTTCTTGGGAAGTTTAGATTTTATTTTTTGTTTAAATATTAAATGAGTTTTATTTAAATAATTCATATTATGGAATATTTATTGCTTATAATTTATAATTAATCTCTAAACTGAAGGATAAATATGTTAAGGTCTTTATGGTCTGGTGTAAGCGGAATGCAAGCACATCAAATAGCACTAGATGTGGAAAGTAATAATATTTCAAATGTAAATACAGTTGGATTTAAGTATTCAAGAGCTTCTTTTGTAGATATGTTAAGCCAAATTAAACAAATTGCAGCTTCTCCTTATAAAAATGGGCTTGGAGGACAAAATGATTACTCTATCGGTCTTGGAGTAGGAGTAGATGCTACTACAAAAGTATTTTCACAAGGAAATACACAAAATACAGATATAAAAACAGATATTGCAATTGAAGGAGATGGTTTTTTTATAGTTAGCCCAGATAGAGGTATAACCCATAATTATACAAGAAATGGTGAATTTCTTTTTGATGCAAATGGAAACTTAGTAAATACAGGTGGATATGTTGTTCAAGGTTGGATTCGTGGTGAATTAGAGAATGTAGAATATATGACAGAAGATGATTTCTTTAAAGTTGATCATACAGGTCCTATTAGAAATATACAAATTGATCCTGCTATGGTTATGCCTGCTAAAGCTTCATCAAGTATTTCTCTAAGAGCAAATCTTAATGCAGGGAGAAGAGCTGATAATGGTGTAGCTATATCTGCATTAGATTCTTCAACAAAGACAGAAGTTAATCCAGAAATACCAATATATGATTCTGCAAATAAATTAAAACAAATTTCTTATGATATGGGTGCAATCTTTAATGCAGACTATGATGCCTTAGGATTAAAGGAAAATCAAGGTATTTGGATTAGTTACCAAGTAGCACAGATGAGACAGGCTGTAACACCAAGTGTAGATACAAGTAGTATTGGAATAAATGGTGAAGAGATTTCATTTAAAAATGATTCTAATATAACAGGTATTAGCACAATAGTAGCTGCACAAAATGCAATTAATGCACATAAAGACAAAACAGGAGTTGAAGCATTTGTAGATAATGGCTTACTTAGACTTGAGAATCAAAATACTAGAGATGGAGATGCTAAAACTAAAAATATCTTAATTACAAAGGGTGGAACAGGTGCTTTATCAAACTTTAATGAGGGAGATAGTGTTGTTACAGCATTTTCATATCAATATACAAAGTCTAATGATGCGGATTCTACAAGTGGTCAATTTAGAACAACAGAGGATTTAAGGGCTTTAATGCAACAAGATGCAAATTTAGTAAAAAATCCACAAACACAATATAGTGATAGCACAGCAAGTGTGCTTGTTAAAGTAAATGATTATGGTATGTTTGAAATGCAAAATAATGATGATGGTGATGATGTTAAAAATAATTTACATATTAGCGTAAGTAGTTTTTATAATGAAAATGTTACAAATAATGTTTTATTCAAAGAAGCAATGGCAGGGATTGCTACTACTTCTTTAGTTGAGGGTGGTAACTCTACTAGCACAGGAGTTTTTGTAGTGGCTAATCACGCAACAAGTGTAGATGTAGTGGATAGCCTAGGCTCTAAACATACGCTTAGATTTGAGTTTTATAAGACAGGCGATAGTGAGTGGAGCTTTAGGGCTATTTTGCCAGAACCAGCACAATTTATAGGGGGGTCTCCAACAAGACCAAATATTTTTGAGGGTGGGAGTGCATCGTTTAACTCTGATGGAAGCCTAGCAGGAATGAATCCTCCTGTATTACAATTTGACCCAAAAAATGGTTCTACTTCTCCACAAAGGATAGAATTATCATTTGGTGATAATGGAACTTTTGGTGGATTAACTAGTGTAGATAGGATTTCTGAAACATATACAATTTCAGATAATGGCTATATAGCAGGTGATTTAGTAGATATTAGATTTGATGCAAATGGAACACTTTTAGGTGCATTTAGTAATGGAAAATCTCTAGCATTAGCACAAGTAGCACTTGCTAACTTCTCAAATAATGCAGGGCTTCAAGCAGAAGGAGGTAATATATATAGTCAAAGCGGAAACTCTGGCGACCCAATAGTTGGAGCACCAAATACAGGAAGAAGAGGCGGTGTTAGTGGCTCAAAGTTAGAAATGAGTAATGTTGATTTAAGTCGTGCTTTAACACAGCTAATAGTAGTTCAAAGAGGTTTTCAAGCAAACTCAAAGGCAGTTACTACATCTGATCAGATTCTAAATACACTTTTAGGTTTAAAACAATAAATAATATTTTAGATTCTCTTTTAAACAGAGATGAGAATGTAATACTGCAAAAAATGCTATCTAACATAGCATTTTTTAAAACTATTAATAATAAAATTTCTACAATATTACAAGATGCTCTAAATGGTAAAAATACAAAATATCAGCTATATTTCCACAATGATATAAATATAATTGATTTAGTAAGCAAGAAATTCCTTTATCCAAAAGGTTATTTTTTAGAAATTTCTAAAAAACTCTCTATCAACCCTTTAAATAATCCTCTTTGGAATATTTATTCAAACAATCTTAGGCTTAATAGTATAGAGAATTTAGGTATCACTGCAAATGCTATTAACAATATAGTTTCTTTAGCTAAAAATATTGATACTGCTCTTTATCATCTTCCACCTTTATTTTTGCCTCAAACAAATATTTTCGGGCTTTGTGGTGGGCTATTTTTAGAATTATTATTAGAGAGTGGATATAGTTTTCATTCATTATTAATCTATGAAGAAGATCCAGAGCTTTTTGCTATATCTTGTTATTTTATTGATTATGAGAAATTATTTGCTAAGGTTAGCCCAAAATCTTGTTATATTTTTATAGAAAGTCTTGTAAATAAGGCATTATTAAATCATTATTTTTATAGCAAAAAAATAACAAATAATTTTTTAAGACTTGAATTAAGTGCTTTTAAATCAGATAAATTAGAAGCCATTAAAAATATAACTAATGAAACCTATAAGGCTAATGCTCGTGGTTGGGGAAGTTTTGAAGATGAAATGATAGGATTAAAAAATACACTTTTAAATTTAAAAAAAGCAAAATTAATTAATTTAGATTCTAAGTTAAATGTCCCAATATGTGTAGTTGGTAGCGGTCCAAGCCTAGAGATGAATTTAGATTTTTTAAAAAATAATTCATCTAAAATGTTAATTTTTAGTTGTGGGACAGCCCTAAAAATACTAAAAGCAAATAATATTAGAGTTGATTTTCAAATTGAGATTGAAAGAGTGCCTTATTTATCAAATGTATTGATAGAATCTAATTTAGACTCTACTCCTATTATTTGTGCTTCTTTGGTAGATTCTAAGGTGCTTTCTTTATCAAAAGAAGTTTATTTGTTTATGCGTGGAGGTAGCTCTAGCTCATATATTTTAGAAAATATCACTCCAATAGAATTTTGTGCTCCATTTGTAGGAAATGCAGGTTTTAGTTTAGCTTGTATTTTAAGTGATGAGATAATATTATGTGGAATGGATTGTGGCTATATTAAAGGTAAATCAAAACATTCATCAGGTTCTTATTATGGAGATGAAAAAGCAGAAATACCAAAAGATTGTTTTAAGGTTAAAGGAAATAGTAATTTAGAAGTTTTTAGTAATTCTATTTTTTCTTTAAGCAAGGAATCTTTTAGTTTAGCAATAAAATACTATAAGCCAAAAAAAGTTTATAATATTGGTTTTGGAGCTTATATAAATGGTACACAAACTGCCATTAACTTAAATTTGTCCTCTACTATAAATAAGGATATTTATAATAGCTTTAATGTAATTAGTAACATAAAGTTAAAAGATAACCTAAAAAAAGACATGTTAGATTTAATATCTACTTTAAAGATTATGCTAGATATTGAGATAGATTCTAAGCAAGAGCTATTTTGTTTTATTGATAATTTAAGTGAATTTCTAGCAAAAAGTAGTTTTAATAAGCCTCATAGTGGAATTTTACTTGAGGGTTCTATTTCTCATATTTTGCAAAATATATTAATTTACATATTAACAATAAAGAAAAATTCTATTAAACCATACTTTAAAGCTTGTAAAAAAATACTCCTAGAAGCACTAGATTCCTTTGCTAAAGAAGTAACTAGTTCTATTAATTAGTTTTTTAAAAATATAAATCTCACAATTTTCTCATAAGAAAATAAATAATATTCCAAAATTTTATATAAAAGAGAGGAATATGAAAGCAATAATTTTAATGCTTTTTTGTATTTATATACTAAGTGCAAAAGAGCTAAACTATGAAGAATTTAAGGAGAAATTATATAACAATTCACAAGATATTGTTATGCAAGAAGCTCTTACAAAATCAATAATGGCAGAAGGTAATGCTATGAATGCGTGGGATAGCCCTTATGCAGAGATTACCCCAAGTCTTGTTAGGAATAGGGCTACAAAGAAGTTTGATGTTGAGGCTCAAGTTTTATTTATGATAACCCCTAGAATGCCTTGGGTTACAAGTGTTATTAAAGAAAGTTATGATATTAAAACTACAAAGAATTTGAAAATTACCCAATTACAAAAAAATATTTTAGAGATTGGTGCAAAAAGGTCTTATTTAGAATACTTAATATTTAAAGAACAATTAAAGATATACCAAAATAAAGAAGAATTATCTAAAAATCTTTATGAAATAGCACAGAAGAGGTTTAGTGCCTCTAGAATCTCAAAAGCAGAATTACTTAGATTTCAAAGTGATTATTCTATTGCTTTAGCAGAATTAAAAGCACAAAATGCTTTAGTAGAATCTAGACTTAGGAGTTTGCAGGTTTTGTTAGGAGATGATAGTTTTAGTGATATTATTGATTTAGATTTTTATTATTTACCAAGCATTGATTTTGAATCTAGAATGAAAAATTCTTTATATAATGAGATTTTATCGCTTGATGCAGCAGATTATGAAAAAAGTGCAAAAGTTATAGGTCGCTCCCAAATGGATGCATTAGAGTTTGGTGCAGGATATACATTTGGACAAAATAGCATTGATTTTAAAGTTACTATCCCATTTCCTGTTACACCAAAGTCAAATTACCAGCAAAAAGCACTTTTAGAACTTCAAAGTGCAAGTTTAAGGCAAAATGAAATTAGCAAACAAAAAATAAAGCAAAATATAGACTCTTATAATGCTCAAATAAAAGAACAACAAGAAATAATTAATATATCAAAGCAAAATGAACAAAATGCGTTTGCTTTGTTTGAGATTATGCAAAAAGGCTATGATGCAGGCTCAATTAGCGTTTTTGAATATCTAAATACTAAGAATGCCTATCTTAGCTCACAAATTAAAACTACACAAGAAAAATTAAATTATATAAATTTATTATCACTACTTGAAGAAACTATAGGAGAGAGTATAAAATGAAAAAAATAATATTAGCATTATTAGCTGTGAATTTAGTTTTTGGATATGATGAAATTGTATTAAATGATATGCAATCTAAGAAGCTTGGTATTGGGTTTGATGTAATGGATTTTAGTGGATATTCTTTGGTTGGTCCTTTTAATGCTAATCTTGATTTTAGTAATCAAGGCTCATTAAAGCAAATAAGCCCTTTTGAAATTACTATTGCAAAAGTAAATAAAAAAGAGGGAGAGTTTGTAAAAAAAGGTGATGTAATTTGTGAGGTTATGGGCGATGCTATTTCAAATTTAATTTATGAATATAAAAATACTCAAGTAAAACTTGATATTGCTTTAAATAATGCAAAAAAAGATAAAGCATTATATGATGATGGTGTTATTTCTCAAAGAGAATATCAACAAAGTTATCTTCTTGCAAATGAATTAGAATTACGATTAAGAGATTTAAATAGCACTATAACTCAAATTGGAATTACTACAAATATTAATGGTTTTAGTTATCCTGTCATTGCAAGTTTTGATGGGATCTTAGCCCTATCCCCTAGTAAAAGTGGAGAAAAGATTGAGGCATTTGTGCCATACATAGTAATTACAAAAGATAAAAAGATGTTAGCAAATATAAAAATCCCACAAAATTTTATTTCTGATATAGCAAAAGATTCTAAGGTATATATTCTTGAGAATGGAATTAAAAGCGAGGTTGGAAAGATAGAATCTAAATCTGTTGCTATTGATAAGGCATCAAATTCGATTTTTGCAACAGCAACTCTTACTTCAGCAAGCCTTAAATATGGCGGGAATATAGATGTATTTATACTTTCTAAAAACCCAGATAATACAGTTTTTATTAAGAAAGATAATGTTACAAAATTTAGCAATGATTATATTGTGTTTGTTAAGACGAAAGAGGGTTTTATGCCAACCAAAATTAACATTATAAAAGAAGTTAATAATGGCTATGTGATTGCAAAAGATAAGTTTAATTCTAAAACACAAATAGCCAATGGTTCAATTATCACTCTAAAGGGTGCTATGAGTGATTTAGGCTTTGAGTGATTATAAATTAAATTAATAAATTTAAAAGGAATTTATATGCTAACAAAAATTATAGAGTTTTCTTTAAGACAGAGAATTATAATGATAATCTTTGCAATTTCAGTTATTTGTATAGGGATATTTTCTTTTATTAGTGTGCCAATAGATGCTTATCCAGACATATCCTCAACTCAAGTCAAGATTATATTAAAAGCACCGGGTATGGGACCAACAGAGGTTGAAAATAGAATTGTGCGTCCGTTAGAAAGTGAACTGCTTGGGATTGAGGGACAAAAAAATTTACGCAGTGTTTCAAAATATGCCATAGCAGATATTACGATAGACTTTGAAGAGGGTATGGATATTTATAAAGCAAGGAATATGGTAAATGAAAAGCTAAGTAATGTAATAAATGACTTGCCTCCTGGAGTTAGCGGAGGAATGGCACCTATAACTACACCTCTAGGTGAAATGTTGATGTTTACTATTGAAGGTGATATTTCACAAAAAGAAAAGAGAGAACTACTAGATTTTACTATTCGCCCTTCACTTAGAAATATCAAGGGTGTTGCTGATGTAAATTCACTAGGAGGAGAAGCTAGGGCTATTACCATAGTGCCAAATTTTATTCAAATGGCAAATTTAGGTATTAATATTAGCGATATAGAGAAAGCCCTTAATTCAAACTTGCAAAATACAGGTGCAGGACGCATTAATATAGCAGGAGAATCTTTGATTGTAAAGATTCAATCAAGTGTTCAAAATATAAATGAAATAGCCAAGATACCAATACAAACTAAAAATGGTTTTGTTAGATTAGAGAATTTTGCAAAAGTAGAAGATGAGTATTTAACAAGATTAGGTTTTGTTACAAAAGATGGAGTAGGAGAAGCAACGCAAGGACTTGTGCTCTCCCTTAAAGGTGCAAATGCAAAAGAAAGTATAGAAGGGATTAAAAAAAGATTAGAAGAAATTAAGCCAAATTTGCCAAATGGAGTAAATATAAATATTTTCTATGATAGAAGTAATCTTACACAAAAAGCTGTAGATAGTGTAACAAAAGTTTTAATTGAGGCTATTGTTTTAATAGTTATTACATTATTTTTATTTTTAGGAAATGTTAGGGCAGCTATTGCAGTTAGCATAATTTTACCTTTAGCATTGGGTTTTGCATTTATTATGATGAAAATATTTGGAATGAGTGCAAACCTAATGAGTTTAGGGGGCTTAGTAATTGCTGTTGGAATGTTGGTAGATTCTGCTGTTGTTATGGTTGAGAATATATTTTCACATTTAGGAGAGCAGAAGAGTAGCAGAGAGAATAGTGGAACTTTGCCAAAGCTTCATATAGTATATCGTGCCGCAAAAGAAGTTGCTTTACCTGTATTTAGTGGAATCTTGATTATTATATTATTTTTTACACCTCTTCTTACACTAGAGGGGTTAGAAGGAAAACTTTTTGCACCAGTGGCAATAGCAATAGTATTTGCACTTTTTGGCTCATTAATACTATCACTTACTATTATCCCTACAATTAGCTCTTTTATACTAAAGCAAGAAGAGCATAAAGATACAAAAATAAATCAGTTATTTCATTACTTATATTCGCCATTATTAAGCTTTGTATTAAAATACTCAAAAATAGTATTTTTAGGTGCATTTTGTTTTTTAGCAGCAAGTATTTCTTTAATTTTCTTTATAGGAAGTGAGTTTATGCCAACTCTTGATGAGGGAGATATAATATTAAGCATTGAAACTCCTCCATCAATTTCACTTTCACAATCAAAGGATTTAAATTTAAGAATCCAAAAGCAATTAATGGATAATGTTGGGGAAATAAAAAGCATAATAGCAAGAACAGGTAGCGATGAGATAGGATTAGACCCTATGGGGCTAAATCAAAGTGATTCTTTTATTGTCCTAAAGCCAAAAGATGAGTGGGAAGTAAAAACTAAAGAAGAAATTCAAAATAAGATTAAGGAGGCATTGAGTGATTTTAAAGGTATTAGCTTTGGCTTTACTCAACCAATAGAGATGAGAACATCAGAAATGCTAACAGGTGCTAGAGGAGATGTTGCTATTAAGATTTTTGGTAGTGATATTGATGAACTAAATAATCTTAGTAATCAAATATCTTCATTATTGTCAAATATAAATGGCTCTAGTGAAATTTTTACTACACTAAATGAAGGCTTTACATATCTGCAAATTGAGCCTGATAGAGCTAGTATGGCAAATTTGGGCATTGATGTTATGGAGTTTTGGAAGTTTTTACAAGCCTCACTTGATGGAGTTAGAGTGATAAATTTACCGCAAGATTTTAAGCTAACCCCCGTATTAATTAGAATGGATTCTACTCTTCAAGACGATATTGATAAATTTAAAACATTAGAATTAGTATCAAATAATGGCAATGCTGTTCCAATAACATCATTTACAAAAATAACTCAAATAGATGGTCCTGTGCAAGTAAATAGAGAAAATACTTATAGAATGAGTGTTGTTAGAAGTAATGTTGAGGGAAGGGATTTAGGGGGTTATGTAGATGAAGTTAAACAAAAAATCAATGAAGAAATTACATTACCAGACGGATATAGAATAGAATATGGAGGTCAGTTTGAAAATCAACAAAGAGCAAGTAAAAAGCTTATGACAATTATACCTCTAAGCATTATTGTAATATTTTTTATATTATTTTTTACTTTTAAATCAATCTCAATTTCACTTTTGATTTTATTAAACATTCCTTTTGCAATAACTGGTGGATTGATAGCGTTATTTGTAAGTGGTGAGTATATTTCTGTTCCTGCTTCGGTTGGTTTTATTGCATTATTTGGAATTGCAGTTTTAAATGGGCTTGTTATGGTTAGCTATTTTATATCTTTACTTAAGCAAGGATATAGTTTAAATCAAGCAGTTGAGGTTGGGGCAAAAAGGAGGCTAAGACCCGTTTTAATGACTGCATTTATTGCAGGGCTTGGGCTTATTCCATTGCTTTTATCAAGCGGGGTTGGTTCTGAAGTCCAAAGACCTTTAGCAATAGTAATTCTAGGAGGGCTTGTAACTTCAAGCATATTAACTTTGCTTATTTTGCCACCAATGTTTATATATTTAGTTAAAAAGGTGAAATTATATGATTGAAATTAGTATTTATTTTAAAAGTAATTATAAAGATGTCATTGTTGATACTTTGCTTAGTGAGGGATTTGATAATTTTTATTTTTTTGAATGCAAAAAATATAGCTCAAGGCTTTTAAAAAGCACGAAAGAAATGGTTACAGGAAGAGTTGATTTTGCTAAATTTGAGCTATTTGTAAAAAATGAAAATAAAGATAGAATTATAAATAAATTATATTCTATGATTAGTAAAAATGAATTAAGTATTTATGTGAGGGATTTACATGAGGTATAATTTTTGAGAATCCTAATTGCTGATGATGAGATAACATTATTGGAATTAATAAAGCAAAGCTTATTAAATGAGGGTTTTAGTGTTGATGCAGTCAGCAGTAAAGATGAAATAAAATCCTACTTAGATTCTTATACTTATCAAGTTTTAGTTCTTGATAGGAATTTTTATGGGATTGATATTATGAATGAGATAATTAAATATGCAAAAAATATCAATCAAAATATGGGAATCTTAGTAATTAGTGCTATGAGTAGTGTTGATGATAAGGTTAGCGGTCTTTTAAAAGGAGCTGATGACTATTTAGAAAAACCATTTGATAATAAAGAGTTAAAAGCTAGAATTTATGCTTTGTCTAGGCGATTTATATCAAATATTTATAATTTTGAAGATGTAAGTATTAATTTAGAGACAAAACAAGTTAGAGTGAGGGATTCTGCCATTGCTTTAAGCAGAAATGAAGCAAAACTAATATTTTTGCTTTTATCTAAGAGAGGTTATATATTTAGCAGAGATGAAATCATAGATTCTATCTATATGTATCCAGAAGAAATACTATCAAATAGTGTAGATGAACTTATTTCTAGAATTCGCAAAAAAGTTAATCCAAGATTTATTAAAACAATAAAAACTAGAGGGTTTATGATTGACTAAATTTAGCTCCCTTAAAAGCCGCATCACTATATTTTTTTTATTATTAATTAGTGTGTATTTTGTCATAAATATTATTTTAAGCATTATTTATATTAACAATGAAAAACGTGAGGATTTGGAGATTTTGATGACTCACGCATTAAGTGAAAGTCTTGATTATGTTAAAAAAGACCAAGAAAAAACAAATTTAACTTTTTTATATAGTATTCCTCATATGACTTCAGTGCTTAGGAAAAGTGGTGCTAGAGAGATAGAGTTTTTTTTCAGCAAATCTGTTTATAAACCAAAAAGCAATGAAATTGCTGTCTTTAAAGTATTAAATAATGGAATCTATTTTAATTTAAAAAGCACAGATGTAGAGATAAAAAAGCATATTTATGAGACTATTTTTAATTCTATCTTTTGGCATTTAATATTTTTGATTGTAGTTGGAATCTTAGGTGTTTATTTTATACATAAAATGTTACTTCCACTTAGCCACATAGCAGAACAATGTAAAAATTATAAAGATGACAATGAATTTTATTTAAATGATAAATATGCAGCAAGTGAGATTTACCAATTAGAAAGTGCCTTAAATATGCTTGTTAGGAGATTTAGAAATCTTAGAAAAAAAGATAAAGAGATTTTTACACAAGCAACACATGAGTTAAAAACCCCACTTTCAATTATTAAGGCAAGATTAGATAATTATAAAGATAATAAAGATTATTCCAAATCTAGTTTTATAAAAGCTATTGATGAGGATATTCAAAGGCTTTATCTGGAGATTCAAAGTATGCTTTATTTTAATATTTTTGATTTTGATGATAAAGAGAATTTTAGTGTTTTAAATGAGGTTAAAGAATGTATTAAAAAAGTAGAAATTTTATTAAAAGATAGAAGCTTAAACATAGAAATTAAGGGCAATGATTTTAGACTTATTGCAAGGAAGAAATTATTTATAAAAATGTTTATGTCTATTTTTGAAAATGCGGTAACTTATGCAAAAAAAGATTCTACAATTAATATTTTTATAGGAGAGAATAAATTGCATATTAAAAATGTAAAAAGCACAGAGATTAATCTTTTTAGTTCAAAATTAGGTATAAAAATATTAGATAAGTTAAGTTGTGAGCTAAATTTTACATTTAACATAATAAAGGATAATAATACTTATGAAGTTATACTAAATTTTATGGAATATATTGAATGATAAATGTAGTTTTACTTGAACCTAGAATCCCACAAAATACAGGTAATATTGGGAGGCTTTGTCTTGCTACCAACTCAAAGCTTCATTTAATTCATCCATTAGGATTTATATTAGATGATAGAGGGTTAAAAAGAGCTGGAATGGACTATTTTAAAGATATTAATCTAATACAATGGGATAGTTTAAGTTTATTTTTACAATCAAATAAGATTGCTGATAATCATTTTTTCTTAAGCACAAAAGCACAAAAGAATTATTTTGATGCAAAGTTTTGTGATGAATGTTTTTTATATTTTGGTAGAGAAGATAGAGGGTTGCCAGAGGAACTAATAAAATCAAATTTTTCTCAAGTCTTTAAAATACCAATGTTTAACAATGCTAGAAGTCTTAATCTTTCAAATTCTGTAAGTATAGTAGTTTATGAAGCAATAAGACAGATTAAATATTCTTGAATATTTTTAAGAATATTACCCCTATAGCTAAAAGTAATATTCCAAATATTAAGAACATATTTATTATTCCAAACCTATATGCGATAGGCTGGGTTATAAATGGTGAGAGAAATTGTCCCATAAATACTGAACTAGCAAGAAAACCATAAGCTTTTGCCCTTATACTATCATTTGTTAGTGAAAATAACCAAGAGCTATTTGTAATAAGCAAAATACCAAGTGAAAAACCAATAAAAATGAATGAAGTTAAAAGTATTAAGTAATTGTGAAAAATATAAATTAGACAATATCCAACTCCCATAGCACAAAATCCAATGCAATACATTTCATTTAGCTTAAAATATATTCTTAATCTAGTATAAAAAAGTGAGCTAAATGCTGTTATTACAGATGAAATTGCAAGAGAAATTCCTATTAATTCCCCTCCTTTATTTAAAATATGGGTAATAAAGAATGGTGCTTGTGTTGGTATAATGTAAAACATTGACATAGCAAAAAATGATATTATGTATATAGGTAAAAATTTTATAAAGTTAAATTTTTCATTACTTTGGCTAATTTGCTTATGCAACCTTTGTGGCTCAAATAAAACTTTAAATGCAAATGCAAAGATTATAAATCCAAGCAAATACACTAAAAATGGATAACGCCAATCAATGTTTGATAAAAACCCTCCCATTATTAAAAATAATGCTCCCCCAAATGCAGTAAAAAAGCCTTGAATGCTAAGTGCTTTTTCTCTTTTTGCTCCTATATAGTAGTCTGCTATTAGTGCTGATGCACCGGTCATTACAAATGCAGTTGCTATTCCAAAAATAGCCCTTGATGTTAAAATATAATAAATATCATCTAAGAAAAATCCAATAAATCCGCTAATACTCCAAGTAATCATTGCTATGTATATGATTTTTAAACGTTCAAATTTATCAAATAAATATCCGCTAATTGGAGAAAAAATTACTACAAAAATTGCAGGGAGAGTTAGAACTAACTTACTTAGCATTTCTATATTTTTTATATTATTAAAATGCTTTTCTAGGTTAGGTAAAGATGGTGCAATAGTAGTGCTTCCTAAAACTGTCATTGCAGATACAGAAAATAATGAAAAATAAAATATTTTAGAATATATATCATATTGCTTTTTCACTTTTTGCTCCAACTTTTGTAAATTCATTTTAATTTTATCTAAAAAAATCTTTAATAATATATTGTAAAATTTTGCTTTAAGATATTTAAAAAGGAGACTTTAATGAAATATAAAATCTTAGGAATTATTATGGCAGTATTTAGCCTGTTTATAGGCTGTAAGAATGATAACTTAAGCGTTGCGACTGCTGCTAATTTTGCACCTTTTGAATACATAGATGGAGGAGAATTTAAGGGTATTGATATTGAGATTGCAAAAATTATTGCAGATGAATTAAAGCTAAATTTAGTAATAAATGATATGGAGTTTGATTCTGTAGTTCAATCAGTTGTATCTAAGAATTCAAATATTGCAATGTCTGGGCTTGCTATAAATGACACTAGAAAGCAGGTAATTGATTTTAGCGACACCTATTTTAACGCTGCACAAATGATTTTAGTAAGAGAAAATGATAAAAGATTTTTTGATGTTAATAAATTAGATTCTACTAATCTTGTTAAAAAAATTAATTCAATAAAAAATTTAAAAATAGGTGTTCAAGCAGGAACTACGGGAGAATTTTATGCAAAAGGAGATAAAGATTGGGGTTTTGATGGGTTTAAAAAAGCAGAAATCCTTAGTTTTACAAATGGGGCTATGGCAGTAACTGCAATGCTAAACAATCAAGTTGATATAGTAATTATTGATGAAATGCCAGCAAAAGTTTTACAAAAGTCAAATAAAGGCACAAAAATAATTGATATTGCCCTAACTAATGAGAGCTATGCTATAGGTGTTAGTAAAGATAATAAAGAGTTGCTAGAAAACATTAATAAGATTCTATCATCAATCAAAGAAGATGGAAGATTAGAGAAAATAATAAGTAAATATTATGAATAATCATTTAATAATTTAAGAAAATACATTTTATGAAGATAAAAAACTATTCTAAGCTATTAAGTCTAAAAGTAACAAAGTTTATTTTATCTTAATAATCTTATATGGTATTATTAATTAGTAACATCATATAAACCGAGTTAATAAGTATTATATTGATATGTTTTAAATCTATAATTTATTATGTTTATTTAGGATTAGGATATGAAAAAGTTAGTGAGATTATTGCTTGTAGGAACATTATATTTTCAATTATTGCAAGCAAAGGATGATAAGGTTTTAGGTTATATTGGAAGTGGCTTAACGGTAGGAACTTTTAATGATAAAATTGAGCAATTTAAGCCTGTTAATTATCCAATACCACAATTTCCTAAGCCAAAAAACCTTTATAATTCATATTGTAAAGAGGCAGTATGTTTAGACACTGCTTCAGGTGTAGGACCAAATATTGAAACAGGAGCTAAAATCCGTCTTCATAAAATGATTGAGCTGGATTTATATGGTAGCTTAACTTGGATGTATGTTTTTGTTAATACTTATCCTAATAGTGCAATCTCTAAAGATTCTTATTATAAATTAAAAAAACAAGGTATTTGGAATTATGTGTTTAATACAGCACTAAATGCAGATTTAACACTGCGTATATGGAATATTGGTATATTTGGTGGTGCAGGGATTAGCTTATGGGGAAGGTCGTATGAATCTATACTTGAAAGTAAATTTGGAGATGAGAAAACAAGTAATGTTTTATACTTAAATCATTCTTACCATATTAATGCAGGACTTAGCTATTTACACAAAGATATAGAGTTTGTTTTTAGATTTAGTATGCCTATGAAAAAAATGATAGAAAATAGAAAAGGGAATAATGGGGTTATAGATTATGATGAAAGAATAACATTTGGGAAAACTTATATCATTTCATTTATTACAAGAAAATACTTTTAATGCAAATAAATAATACTAATCTTTAAGATTTATTAAACTTCAATTAAAGTTTTTGTTTAATCTTTCTTTTGCATATAAAATATACAAAAGAAATAATATCTATTTTTTAGAACTATCTTTTTTAGAAGAATCTATTGTTATATTTGTTTTGATTTTATTAAATAATTTATCCCCAATTCCTTTTATATTTTTAATCTCATCAATACTTTTAAATTTGTTTTTTTCTCTATATTCAATTATTTGTTCTGCCTTTTTAGCACCAATTCCTTCCAAAGTCATTAACTCTTTTTTACTTGCAGTATTAATATCAATATTAGCAAAAATAAAATTAGTAAATAAAATAAGAGTTACCAATATTTTTTTCATACACTTCTCCTTATTAAAAATTAATATTGTGAATATTATTCTACAATAAATACTTCTAAGATATTGCATATTTTAGTAAAGACAAATAACTTTATTGACTTTATTATTATTTTAAATTATAATCCGCATTCTAGTTTATTCCGGATTAGCTCAGCGGTAGAGTAGGTGGCTGTTAACCACTTGGTCGTAGGTTCGAATCCTACATCCGGAGCCACATATTAAGTCATTAACTTTCAATTAACTAAGCAAATCAAACTTAAATTTATTTTAGATATAATTCTTTTGAATTAACTATATTTACTAGGGTAAACTAATGAAAGATAATAATATAAAAATCTGCAATAAGGAATATATAGTAGCAGTAGTTGGCGTAACTGGTGCTGTTGGTGAGGAACTTTTAAATCTCTTAGATGCTTATAATTTTCCTATTAAGCAATTAATACCAATAGCTAGTAAAAATAGTGCAGGTAAGATTATTAATTTTAGAAATCAAAAATATAAAGTTAAAGAATGTGATGATGAAATTTTTGCTAAGGAGGGTGTTGAAATAGCTTTTTTTTCAGCTGGAGGAAGTGTAAGTGCCGCTTTTGCAAAGAGTGCAGTTAAGGCTGGTGCTGTTGTTATTGATAATACAAGCCATTTTAGAATGCAAGAAAATATTCCTCTTGTAGTGCCTGAAGTAAATAGTGAAGATATAGCACTTTGGAGAAATGAGGGAATAATCGCTAATCCAAATTGCTCTACAATACAAATGGTTCAGGTTTTAGCCCCGCTTCATAAGAAATTTGGTATAAAAAGGGTTGATGTTAGCACATATCAAGCAGTTAGTGGTGCTGGAAAAAAAGGAATGTATGAATTATTAAAACAAACAAATGATTTTTTACAAGATAAAAATATAGATAATAATGTATTTCCTCATAAAATAGCCTTTAATCTTATACCTCAAATTGATATTTTTTTAGACAATAGTTATACAAAAGAAGAATTAAAAATGATAAAAGAGAGTAATAAGATAATGCATTCAAATTTTGAAATTAGTGCGACTTGTGTTCGTGTACCTGTGTTAAGAAGTCATAGTGAGGCAATAAGTATTAAATTTGATTGCAATGTTAATAGTAGCGATATTAGGAAGATTTTAGAAGATGCAGAAAATATCGTTGTAATTGATGATATTGAGAATCTAAAATATCCAATGCCATATATTGCCTCGATGAGTGATAATACTTATGTAGGTAGAATTAGAAGTGATTATTATGATAGAAGTATTATTCATCTTTTTTGTGTAGCTGATCAAATTCGCGTTGGTGCTGCTACAAATGCACTTCGCATTGCACAAAAGTGGATAAGTGCTAGAAATTCTTAAATATTTTGAAAATAAATTTTGTTATATTTTGAGTTTTTATATCTTTGGAGTATTTAATTATAATTATGCGTATTTTAAATAAAATAAAAATTTATATTCTATTGTTTGTTTTTACTTGTATGCTTCATTCATCTGGCTTTAAAATTAATGAACAAAGTTTAAGGTCTATAGCTTTAAGTTCAGCTTATGTTGCTGCTGTTTATGGAGCAGATTCTAGTTATTTTAACCCTGCTAATATGGGCTTTTTAGATGGTATAAGAGAAGATAAACACGATTTAGAAATTTCTCTAACTGCTATTTATATTCCTAGTTTTGATTTTAGCACAGATACTAGGACAAAGAAACTAGGCGAGGGGAGTATAAATTGGGGGCTTACTTCAAACACTACAATGAAGATTCCACTTTCTCAAACAGCACTAGATTTTGCAAAATTTTTTGGAGTAAATCTAGATTCTCTTAAAGATCCTATTGTTTTGCCTCACGGAGGGAGCGGAAACCTTAATCAACATGGTGAGTTGGGGTATGATTCATCTGGTGCAGTGGTAGATGGTTCTGCAGATACTACTATTTTTCCTGTGCCTAAGATATTTTATAAAAGTAAAAGTTTTCTTAATTATGACGGTGGTGGTTTTAATGTAGGGGTAGCTTTCACAGCACCCAGCGGTCTTGCTATGACTTGGAATGGTGAGGCTGGAGCATTTTTAAAAGATGTTATGATAGCAATGATTGAATTATCTCCTTCTATTAGTTATCAATATAAAGAGATTATAGGTATAGGCATAAGCCCTAGAATTCTCTATGGTTTGGGTAATTTTAATAATACAGTTTATGTTCCACTAAATGGTAGTGTTTTAACAAACTTAAAAGATTATGATGCAATTCCAGATGAGATGGTGCCAGCTGCTATGCAGGATTTAATCTATCAGGTCAATACTGCTACAGCTGTGAGTGGTTTTGCTGGACTTTTTGTAGGAGGGGGAGCACATTGGAATAATACAGAAAGATATAATAATCCTACCCTTTTTAATCCGGATAGGTGGTTTGGATTGCCTTCAGTAGGAGCTTTAGGTGATGCTCATAATATATCTGCATATAATAGCAATGTTGCTCAAGCAAATGCTATTATGAAAAATAATTGGAATCATTATCAAAATGAGTGGGCTAATGGGAATCTTGAATGGAGGTATAATAATAAAACTTGTTCTTCCCAAACAGCAATATGTCTTCCAACATTATTTAACCCTGTCCCAAATGCAACATATACGACACATATCCCAAATGTTGGTCAAGCAAAAGGATATAAATTTATAAATGGAGTGAATTATTGTATTCAAAATGGCAATACTACAAGCGGGTTCTTTGGTTGTCAAAATATGGGGAGTATAATGGATGATGCTTCTGAAATAAGAAGAAAATATAATATTAATTCGGTATATGTTAATTGCTATACAGGGACATTTTATGATTATAGTGGGAATCTTCAAATAGGTAACCCAGGACCTTGTAGTTACCCTAGTCCAAGTGAAACAGATTCTGATGGTGCTCCTAGAGGATATAAATATTTATGGGGAGCTAAAGAAGTAGCACAAGCCTTTGGTATGGGTGATATGGATATTACAACTTCTTTAGAGGGTTCTACTAAAGTAGATCAAAGGAGTAATGGAGCAGATTTAGCATTTGGATATCGTGCAGGAGTTACATTTCGTCCTATTAATTCAAAAAATTATTCTCTAACTATTAGCGGGGTTTTCGACTCTCCTGTAAAATTTAAATTTAAAGGAAAACTTGATGCAGATACTTATATAGGCGGATCTATTGGTGATATAAATATGAAAGCAGATTTACTATTAGATACTCAGCTACCTGCACAGCTTAAAATTGGTGTAGCGCAAAGAATCTATAATTTAACATTAGAATTAGTTTATGAGAGAATATTGTGGGCAGGTGGTAAAAAGTTTGATTTTAGTTTTAGTAACCCTACATTTAGTGCTTTAAACCCAAATAGTATTATTGCTGGTTTTACAAAAGAACAGATAGAAAGTATGATGAATTTAGCAAATTATGATGCTGTTGCTATGGGTAAAGGTTGGAAAGATACCAATGCTTATAGAGTGGGTTTAACATATAGGTTTGATAGTGGAACTATACTTATGGCAAGTTTTGCTTATGATGAATCACCAGTGCCACAAGATCAAATTGGAATTCCAGATAGCACAGCTTATATTGTAGGTGGAGGGATTAATATCCCTATTACAAATAATCTTAGCATTGGAGCATCAGCGACTGTTTACCTAAAAGATGGTAGTAAAAGTATATATCAATCTAAAGATGGCTTAGGAAAGTTGGTTCTAGCAAATCTTTCAATGGGATATTCTTTTTAGAAACTTTATAAAGCAAAATTTATTGAATTATATCTTTTTTTTGGATACAATTCACTTTTTATGCGGGAATAGCTCAGTGGTAGAGCATAACCTTGCCAAGGTTGGGGCCGCGGGTTCGATCCCCGTTTCCCGCTCCATTTTAGCCCGGGTGGTGGAATTGGTAGACACAAGGGACTTAAAATCCCTCGGATATTGCTTCCGTGCCGGTTCAAGTCCGGCTTCGGGCACCATTTATTTAGGCGACATAGCCAAGTGGTAAGGCGTGGGCCTGCAAAGCCTTGATTCCTCGGTTCGAATCCGAGTGTCGCCTCCAATATATTTTATGCGGGAGATGGCTGAGTGGTTGAAAGCGGCGGTCTTGAAAACCGTTGAGGGTAACACCTCCGGGGGTTCGAATCCCTCTCTCCCGGCCACTAAACAAATATTTTTAAAGTATGTTTTTGTTTTCTTTATCTTCTAAATACTAGGGTTATAAACCCTAGTATAATATTATTTTTTTATCTCTTTTAGCATAGTTTCGAAAGCTTGTTTTGTTCCGCTCCTAACAGGTTGCATTAGGCTTACAATAACTATTGCAATACTTGCACAAAAGAATCCAGGTATTATTTCATATATTGGGAAATTTAATGCCTCTGCTAAATAATTTTTATAAAAAATTACCATAAATGCTCCTACAAACATTCCCGCAATAGCACCTAATCTAGTCATTCTACCCCAAAATAATGAAAATAAAATCACACTTCCAAAACTAGCTCCAAATCCAGCCCATGCATAAGCTACTATTGCAAGAACACTAGAGTTTTTATCTGTGGATATTAGAAATGCTATTATTGAAACTAAAAGTACACCTGTTCTACTCCAGAACATAACACTTTTTTGACTAGCATTTTTTTTAAAAACTCTTTTATAAAAATCTTCAGCAATTGTTGAACTTGATACTAGTAATTGAGAACTAGCAGTGCTCATAATGGCAGCTAGTATTGCACTAAGTAATATTCCACATATCCAAGGATTAAATAGAGTTTGACTCATTACAATAAATATTTTTTCAGGGTCATTTAGATTTAAGTTAAATTTATTTACATAAGCAATACCAAATAACCCAATTAAACATGCAGCAATGAGACTAATTACCATCCATGATATACCAATAATGCTAGCTGTTGGAATATCTTTTGTAGAGCGAATAGACATAAATCGCACTAAAATATGCGGTTGTCCAAAATATCCAAAGCCCCAAGCAAGAGCAGAAATAATGCCAAGCATAGAGATTCCATCAAAGAAATTTAGACGAGAATTATTGGTAGATATTTGTGCATCTCTAAGGTTTAATAAAATTTCTTTTTGTTCTTTTAATGTTGCATTACTTAACATTTGTACTAGCTTAAAAGTATGGATAGAGGCTTTTATTTGTATATTAGGTGGTAGGTTATTTATTTTATCTTTAATTGTATTAGATCCTGTATTATTTTTTATCATATTTTTAATTTCTTCAAATTCTTTATTTCCATTTATTTTTATACTGTCAATTTGTTCTAATATAAGTCTATAACCTTTCATACTACTTGTGTTGAATGTTAAATTAATAATACTATCTTTTGAATTATTTAGAATCTCAAGTAAGTTTGGGATATTTTCTTCCAAAGTTTTGTCATTTTGTAACATAGAATCTAGTGTAGTATTGTAAAAATTTATCAATTCTTTTCTTGCACTATCTGAATTTGATATGTATTTATATACTTCTTTAACCCCACCTAAATGTATTAACATTATTATTGCTACAATAATTAATGCACTCATCATTAATAGACCTTGAATTAAATCTGTCCAGCATACAGCCTTATACCCACCAAAGAATGTATATGCTACTATTATTATAGTTCCAATACTTAAGGCGTAGTTATAATCAAGACCAAAAGTTGTTTCAAATAGTTTTGCTCCTCCTACAAGCCCGCTACTAATATAGAATGTAAAAAATATTAATATTATAATTGCACATAAAAGCCTTAGTATATGGCTATCATCACTAAATCTTGTTTCAAAATAATCAGGTATAGTAATAGAATCTGAAATTACGCTCGTATAGATTCTAAGTCTTTTTGCTATAAAAATCCAATTAAAACTAGCTCCAATGCTAAGCCCAATTGCAATATAGCTTTCAACTAAGCCAGATACATATAAAGCTCCGGGTAGTCCCATAAGCAACCAACCACTCATATCACTAGCTCCAGCTGATAATGCAGATACCATAGGACCCATAGAGCGATTACCTAAGAAATAATCTTCAGGTGTTTTATTCTTTTTAAAAAAATAAAAACCAACTCCTAGCATTAAAATGGAATATACAATAAAAGTTATAATAATTTCTATATTTAAATTTACACTTTCCATAATCTATCCTTTATCTATTGTTCTAGCACCCAAGTTACCATATCTATGGTAAGAAATGCTAATACTCTTTTCATTAAAATAATACAATAGTTCAAACCTGCCATTTAAAAGAGGTTTTCCTCTAATAATGATTTTTCCTCTTTTAGCACATTCTAAATAAAGCTCATCATTAATATTTTTGTGGTATCTAATTCTCTCAAAATCACCTACTTTTTTTATGCAAGATTTTATACTTTCTATAATTATTGTTAAATTCATTTTATTTTTAAGATTTTCTATTAACCCTTCATTTAAATAGTTCTCAAATAGGTTTTTTTCAATACTAATTTGAAGTGGAATATCTGCAATATATGCTCCTGCAATGACACTAATAATGCTTTCTAAATTATCATTTTCACTTACTCTAAATAACATATTTTTAATCTTTGTGTATAGAAATAAATTATCCTCACCTCTAACTTTGATAAATTGATGAGTTTTGCTAAATTCATTTTTATAATGGTAGGCATAACTCTTAGCTTTATTTATGACACATAAAATTTCATCTTTAGTTTCTTTTTGAGTTAAATTATTTTTTGAATTAAATATTGATAGCATAGATTCTAGCTGTTTTGAAAAATCACAATCAATAATATTAGAATCTAGCTTTTCTTGCTCTATTCTACTAAATTGAATAGCATAATTATACACCCCTACTTTTCGCCCAAATCCAATAGCACTTTTTTTAATACCACCAAAAGGCTGTCTTAAAACTATCGCACCTGTTGATGGCTTATTGATATAGGCATTACCAACTTCAATTTTATTTTTATAGATTTCCCATTCCCTCTCATCTAGAGATTCTAAAGCACCTGTTAACCCATAGCCTGTGGAGTTTGCAATATTTATAGCATCATTTAAATCTTTTGCCTTCATTATACTTAGGTGTGGAGCAAAAAGTTCTTGTTTATAAACATAGTCATTCATAGTTACATCATATTCAATGCAAGGATACATTAAATATGTATTATCACCTTTAAATTTAGGGGGAATAAGCCACTTTTTAGCCTTATCATTAATAGCCTTTAAAAGCTTAGAATTTGGCTTTTGAGTTAGAGCTCCAATTTTATTTTTTAGCTCAAATGGAGAACCAACATTTAGGCTTTTTGTTGCATTTTTTAAATTTTTAAAAAAGTTTTTATCGTTATAAACTTCCTCTTCTAAGATTAGTAGTGAAGTTGCAGAACATTTTTGACCAGAGTTAGAAAATGCTGAATGTATAATATTTTTTATAGCTTGTTCTCTATCTGCATTTTTTGTAACAATAGTTGCATTTTTACCTCCTGTTTCTGCGCTTAAAAGTAATGTTGGATTAGATGATAGCATTTTATATGCACTATCTTCACCACCTGTTAGAATAGCAAATGCTATTTCATTTTGATTTATTAAATATTTTGAAATATCCTCTCCTCTAGCGGGCAAGTATATTAGAGCATCTTTTGGAATACCAGCTTCCCAAAAACATTCACATATTTTAAAGCCACAAAGTGAGCTTAGACTAGATGGCTTATAAATTACACGATTGCCAACACTAAGAGCAGAGGCGATACTTCCTACTGAAATTCCTATTGGAAAATTCCACGGAGCTATCACAACACCAATTCCTCTAGGTTTAAAAGTAGTATTTGGATTATTTTCTTTGAGTTTTTTTATTGAATATGGGTAGAATTCTAAAAAATCTATCGCTTCACTTACTTCAGCATCAACTTCTATAAAAGTTTTTCCAACCTCTAAGGTAGCTATTCCTATCAAGTCACCTCTTTTATTTCTTATTATTTCTGCTACTTTTATTAAAAGATTATGTATTTGTTCTAAAGATAGTGTGGAAAAATTACTATGCAGGGCAAAATCTAGAGCTTGATTAATGCCATTTTTATTTGCAATATGTATTTTTGCGATCACCTCATTATTGATTTTTTCTTTAATTTCTAAAGTTTCGCTAGATTCTAATCTTTCTTTGCTTTGTGCAAATATTTCTTGGATTGTAAAGTTTTCATATATTTCTTTTATTTTAATAGCCCATTTTCTGTTTTCACTTAGGGTAAAATCTGTATCAGCTTCATTTTTAAAATCTATTTTATTATCTTTATTTTGAGGCATGTTTCTATTTTGAATTCTTTTTGTGGAATTATCAAGTTGTGATATGTTTTTACAAGAATTTATAAATAATTCTTTTTGCCTCTCCCAAGCACTATCACCAACCTTAAGCCCAAAGAAATGTCTCATAAAATTATCTTTAGCAGTATTTTCATCTAATCTTCTTACAAGATATGCAATAGCATTGTTAAAGTTGCTTATATCACATACAGGGGCATATAAAATCAATTTACTATTTTTAGCAATTTCTTTGCTTGCCTGCATACTCATACCCTCTAACATTTCAAAGCTAAAAGAATCTTGTGCATTTTTGCTATCAATTAGTATTTTTGCATAGGCTATTTCAAAGAGATTATGACTAGCAATACCAATTTTGATGTATTTAAAATTATCATTTTCTAATATTAAGAGAAGCATTTTTTTATAGTTAGAATCTGTATCAGTTTTATTACTAAAAGTGGGTAATTCCCAATCTTTTTGAGAAGAAATTGTCTCCTCGTTTTCCATGTTTGCTCCCTTTACTATTCTAACTTTTATTGGCTTTTTACCGCTATTTACACGTTCTTTTGAAAAATATAAAAGCTTTTTAAGATAGTGATAAGAATCTGGTAAATAAGCTTGAAGGACAATTCCTGCATTTATATCAAACTTAGCAATAGATTCCATAAATGCAACATAAGTTAGTTCTAGGTCTTTAAACTCTTCCATGTCTAAATTTATAAATTTTTCTCTATTTTGTTTTGATTGCTCTTCTGTTGCAATTTCATATAGATAGTCTAATCTTTTTACAATCTCATTTTTAGAATATTCAAAATCAATTATATTAATTTGGCTAAAAATCGTTGTAATTTTGATTGAAATATATGTTATATATTCACTTCTTAGGGCATTTTCATATTCTTTTATACGAGCTTTGCTCTCTTCTTCACTTAAGACTTCTTCACCAATAAAATTAATATTTACAGTTATATACCCTTTATTTTTTATGTGATTTTTTAAAAATGTAGAATCTTTATTTAATACTAGAGATTGAGTATCTTTGCGAATATTATTAATAAAAAATGGCACACTAAGGTTTGGTGCAAATTTTCCAATATTTAAAAAACAAAATAATAAAAATTTCTCAAATGTAGTGAAAAAATCTCCTATGCCATATTTATTTAAAATATAAGAAATTGATTCAAATTTTGCTTTATTATATTTAGAGCGAAAAGATTTATCAAGTAATTCAATTAGCAGGATTTTATTTTTAGGGTTAGATAGTAATTTTTGCATTTTTAAATGAAATTTTTTCTCTTCTAAGGAAATATTTTCTTGAATATTTGTTTGTAATTCTGTGGCTAAGCAAATAGCTTTGGATATTAGTTCCTGCATTTTACGCCTTTATTAGTATTTTATGTATCAATTATAAATATTTTGGTTTATATTGTTAGGTTTTAATTTTTATGAAGCAATATATAAACATAAAATTTTACATAAAGTAGCAATTAAATAATAATCTAAAAAATTATATTTTTGTATTTTAACTCTTAAACTTACTTATTATTTTGCTTAGGTTTTATTTTTCCATTAACCTCAACTATTTTTTGACATTTTTGTATTGTTGATAGACGATGTGCAATTATTAATAGAGTTTTATTTTCTGCAACACTATAAATTTCATCCATTATTTTAGATTCTGTCTCGTTGTCTAGAGCACTTGTTGCTTCATCTAAAACTAAAATTTCTGGATTATCATATAATGCTCTTGCTATTGCTATTCTTTGCTTTTGTCCTCCACTAAGTTTAATACCACCATCTCCAACTTTTGTTTCAATACCCTCATTATTATCTAAAAACTCCCAAATATTTGCCTTCTTGCAGCATTCAATAACCCTATTTTTATCTATCTTTTCACTAAGAACGATATTTTCTGCCACACTTCCATCAAATAAAAATACATTTTGTGGAATATATCCTATTTTCTTTCGCCAAGAGCGGAGATTTTCATTATTTAAAACTACTCCATCAATTTTGATTTCTCCATTTTGTGGCTTATATATCCCAATTATTAAATCAATAAGAGTGCTTTTACCAGCCCCACTCTCACCAATAAATGCGATTTTATCACCTTTATTAATAGTTAGATTAAAATCTTTAATTACAGACTTATTCTTTCTGTATTCAAAACTAATATTTATTAATTCAATTTTTTGATTAAAATCTATTGGAGTATTATCTTCATATTCTGTATGATATGTTAAATCCTCATATATTATTTCTAGGCTTTTTTTATAATATTTCATCATATTATAGCTTTGTAGAGTTCTATTTATGGCAGGGAGGATTCTATATAATGCTAGTGCATACATAGATATAATAGGGATAACTACTTGTGCGTTATTATATTTTAGTAGTATATAGGCAACTGCACCAATTAGAATGCAAAATCCTATGCTCTCAAGTATAAATTTAGGAAGTGGTGCTAATACTTGATATTTGATTTCAGAATCTACCCTTTTTTTTGAAGCATCATCAAAATCTTGCAGGACTTTTTGTTGATTACCTTTTAGTTTTATTATCTTAAAGTTTCCTAAAGTTTTTGAAATTATATCTAGGACATTTTTACTTGTTTGGATATTTATATTGCCTTGTTTTTGGATATTTCTAGAGATTGTTTTAATAATTAAAATTATATTTATAAGAAGCACCATAGTCAAGATTATAGTCATTTTCCAACTTACTACAAGAAGTAGGGCATACATTAGAACTATTGTAATAACTTCTGAGCCAACCATTAATAATTGTTGTATATATACAGAAACTCTAAGCGCTTCTTGAATTATGTTTCTTCTAATAGTGTCTATATTTTTATTTGTAAAATCAAGATAGTTTAACTCTACTGCTTTACAAAAAAGCCTATAAGCAAAGAAATGATACTTCCTAAAAGCAAATCGATTTAATGCGTATGAATATACAATATTATAAATTGAACGAAAAATATAAAACACAATTAGAGCAATACTAAAGAATATCATAAAATCAAGTGTATTTTTAAAACTAAATAATTCATAAATATAGTTTGAATATCTGTTTTCAAAAATAATATTTGGGTTTGAGGCAAGTGTAATAAATGGCATGATAACACTAACAGCAATTGTTTCAATTAGTGATAAGAAAAATGTTGCAATAAGTAAAATTAACAAGATAACTTTATCTTTCCTTGTGATTAGATAGCGAATTTTCCTAAAATCGCTAATTTGCTTTGATTGCTTGCTCAAATTAGATCCCTATAAACTAAATTAAAATTAAAATTAAAATTATATTATATTTAATTAACATAATCCTAATAATTATATTCTATGATTTTATAAAATAAATACAAGGAGAAATTGATTATGAAAAAAATTACCCTTAGTCTTTCTGCAATACTTCTTGCAAGTGGTATTAGTATAGCATCTGATAATGTAGAATCTAATAATACAATTGAATTTAGTAAAGAGGAGGTTAATAGTTCAATATCAAGTGAAAAATCAAATTCAGCTAACTCAAAAACTAAAAAATTAACATTAAAAAATCAAAATATAGAAAAAGATTCTAGTTCCTGTGCTTCTATAAAAGCATCTAATCTTTTTAGTGGCGATACTTGTAAATTAAATTAGCCTTATTTAATAATTTCATCTACAAAATAAAGTGGTCGTTTTTTTGATTCTTTATAAATTTTGCCAATGTATTCACCAATAATTCCAAGTCCTATTATTTGGATACCTCCTAAAAAATACATTGGCACTACAATTGATGTCCAACCAGAGATAGTATTACCAATAAAGTATGATATTAAAGCCCAAATTCCAATTATTAGACTAAAAAGAGATATTAATATACCAATTAAGTTTAAGATTCTAAGTGGCTTTATGCTAAAGCTAGTTATGCCATCAATTGCAAATGATAGCATTTTAATAAATGGATATTTACTCTCTCCCGCAACTCTTTTGTTCCGCTTGTAATATAATTTACAGGATTTAAAGCCAAGCATAGGTATTATGCCTCTTAAAAATAGATTTACTTCTTTAAATTCAAGCAAGCACTTTAAAACTCTATTGCTAAGAAGCCTATAATCAGCATGATTATATACTATATCAACCCCTAAAAATTTCATTATTTTATAAAAAGCCATAGCACTATAAGCTTTAAAAAAACTATCTTCTTTCCTATTGTTTCTAACTCCATATACGATTTCAAAACCCTCTTTGTATTTTTCTACAAATTTATCAATCAAGTCTATATCATCTTGTAAATCGCAATCAAGGCTTATTGCAATATCACAATTATCTTTAGCATAATTTAATCCAGCCAAAAGAGCGTTTTGATGACCTTTATTTGTGCTTAGTGAAATAATTTCAATTAGCTTAGTTTTATATTGTTTAAGTAAATCCAGTGTGTTATCCTTGCTACCATCATTTACAAATATAATTTTGCTTTTCTTTTTGATAGCTTTTTTGTTAATCAAAGATTCTAGCTTTTTATTTATTGTTTCTATGCTAAGCTTTATAATTTCACTTTCATTATAACAAGGAACTACTAGATATAAAGTAGGAGTTTGCATAGTTTTTAAGCCTTTTGTTGTAGTTAATTTTGGCTAGATTCTAACAAAAAATTTCACAAAAATTTCACAAAATTTGTATTAAAATTCAGCCTATAAAATACTAGATTACTTTTAAAAAGGCGTTTATGAAGCATGTTTTTTATTTAATTTTTATTGCTGTTTTTATTACCTCTTGTAGTTCAGTTTATAAGGTAGAAGATGTAAATAATGAATTTAATATAGTTGAATTTAGAAATAGCTATACATTAAGATCCGATAAAACAGATTCTATCTTTGATGTTTTTAAAGATGATGAATTAAAGCAGCTAGTTATACTTGGACTAAAACAAAATAGTGATATTTTCATATATGATAGTAGGATTAAAATTGCAGAATCTCAAATTAAACTTGCTACTTCAAAGCAAATGCCAAATGTAAATGGTAATGTGTCATATTCTTATAATGGAGATTCTATAATTAATACCAATTTAATGGCGTCTTGGGAATTAGACATATTTGGTAAATATGCACTTGATAAGAAATCTTATATAGAAAATTACAATATTGCAAAGAAAAACCTTGATTTTTTTAAGATTTCTTTGATTAGTGATATTTCTCTAGCTTATTTTAATCTTAAATATTTACAATCAAATATTATTCTTACTAAAGAGCGTATAAAAAATTATTATGAGATTGTTAGAATTATGGATATTATGTATAAAAATGGTTTTATTGCATTTAGTGATTTTTTGGAAAATAAGGTATTTTTGCAACAAGAAGAGCAGTCTTTAAATACTCTTCAAAATGATTATGAAGCAAAAAAGAATGAACTAAGGGTGCTAATAAATGACTCTAAATATGAATTTAATTCTAATGAATATCATTTTTATACTCCAAAATTTCATATTAATTTAGATTCTAGTGCAGAGGTTATTTTAAATCGTCCAGATATACAAGCTCAAATTTCAAATTTAAATTCTGCTATTTATAGGCTAAATTCAAGTAAAGCAGATCTTTATCCCAGCATTTCTTTAAGTGCATCTCTAGGTAAAGCATTTCTTTCACCAGCAGAGTTTGCATATCAGATTCTATCATCACTTACTTTGCCTTTATTTTCTAGATTTGAAATTTATGAAAATATAAAAATTAATGAATACACGAAATTAGAAGCTTATTATACACTTCAAAAAGCTCTAAATACCGCATTAAGTGAGATAGAAAATGCAATATATTCATTAGAATCTAATAAAAATACACTTCAAACTAGCATTGATATGTTAAATCAAAATGAAGAAACTTTATATCTTTTAAAGAAAAGCAATGAGCTTGGTTTAGTTGATAGTGTAGAATATTTACAAGCTCTAAATAGTAATTTATTAATGTTAAAAAATAATAATACTTCATATTTTAATACAATCAGTGCAACAATCTATTTATATCGCTCTATTGGTGGAAATATGAATGATTTAAAAGATTTTATCTAAAGGATTTTAAATGGCTAAAATTTATGAACGCATCAAAAGCAAAAATAAAGGTAGAAAAAAAATATTTATAGTGTTGGCTTTGTTAGTTTTATTAATAATTTTAGTTGCAGTATATTTTATAAAATATAATAAAAAAGAGATTAATTATATAACACAAAACCCCACTATTGAAGATATAAGTCAAGATGTTAGTGCGACAGGAACTTTGTCTCCAACAAATACCGTTGATGTTGGTAGTCAAATTTCAGGTAGAATCTTAGAAGTATTAGTAGATGTTAATGATGAGGTAAAAAAAGGGCAGGTTTTGGCAAAGATTGACCCAGAGAAGCTAAATCAAGCAGTAGATAATTATCTAGCACAACTTCAATCAGCCAAAGCAGAGCTTTATAGTGCAGAGGTTAATTTAGAAAATAAAAAATGGACTTATGATAATTATTTAGATTTATATAATAAAACAGATGGTAAATCTCCATCTCAATTACAATTAAAAACTGCTGAGCTAGATTATAAGAGTGCATTAGCAAATATTGAGATTAGAAAGGCTAGCATAAAGCAGCTTGAAACATCTCTAAATTCAGCAAGGATTGATGTAAAAAACTCAATTATAACAAGCCCTACAAATGGCATAATTTTATCACGTAGTATCGATCCGGGTCAAACTGTGGCAGCAAATTTTGAAACACCAACATTGTTTACCATAGCACAGGATTTAACAAAGATGAAGCTAATTTCAAGTGTGTTAGAAGCAGATATTGGCAAAGTAAAAATTGGTCAAGAAGTTGAATTTAGCGTTGATGCTTATCCAAACGAGAAGTTTCAAGCTAAGGTGTCAAAGGTTAATTTTGCAGATTCATCTTCTACAAATACATCTAATTCTACTAATTCATCTAGCACTAGTACAAATATAATAAGTTATGAAGTTACAACTTATGTAGATAATAGCAAGCTATTGCTTCGTCCGGGTATGAGTGCCACAGCTAATATAAAGACTGCTTTAGCAAAAAATGCTTTGTTGATTCCATATCAGGCTTTATTGTTTAAGCCAAATAGCAATATTAAAGCTAAACAACAAAGTAGTATAATGATGGGACCACCTAAGAGAATTCGTAGGTCATATTCTAGTATTGGTTCTCAAGGTAGTATTTGGATTTTAGAAGATAATGAGGCAAAAAATATTGACGTAGATATTGGAATTACCAATGGCAAGAGTGCTCAAGTTTTATCAGATAATATTAATAAAGATACTAAAGTCATAATTCAAATTCAAAATTAAAGTTAAGTAATGTTTATTAAATTATCAAATATAGTTAAAAACTATGGCGAGGGTATTAATACTTTTAGGGCACTAAAAGGAGTAAATCTTGAGATTTCTAAGGGTGATTTTGTAGCACTTATGGGACCTAGTGGTAGTGGTAAAAGCACTATGGCAAATATTTTAGGTTGTCTTGATGTAGCTACAAGCGGTGAGTATATGTTTGAAGATGTGAATGTTTTTAAACTAAATAGAAATGAGCGAGCTTTACTTAGGAGATATTATATTGGGTTTATTTTTCAAGGTTTTAATCTCCTTCCTAGAACTACTGCATTAGAAAATGTAGAATTACCTCTTCTTTATCGTGGCGTAAATAAACATAAAAGAAGAAAAATAGCATTAGATTCTTTAGAAATGGTTGGGTTAAATGGTTGGGAAAACAATACATCTAATAAGTTAAGTGGAGGTCAGCAACAAAGGGTTGCTATTGCTAGGGCTATTGCTAGCAAGCCTTTGTTTCTTCTTGCAGATGAACCAACAGGTAATCTTGATACAAAGAGAAGTGTAGAGATTATGAATATCTTGCAGTGGTTGAATAAGGACTTGGGAATTACTATTTTAATGGTAACTCACGAAAGTGATATGGCTAAATATGCAAATAGAGAGATACATTTTTTAGATGGAAATATAGATTATTCTAAAGGAAGCCTATGATATTAAATGCCTTTATTTTAGCATTTAGACAAATTAGTAGGAATTATCTTAGGGCTATTTTAACAATGCTAGGAATTATAATTGGCACAGGAAGTGTTATTGTTATGATTACTTTGGGTAATGGTATGAGCAAAAAAGTAAAAGAAAATATATCAATGTTAGGTAATAATTTGCTTATACTGATGCCAGCAAGAGGGCTTGATACAACAGGGCAAAGTTTAAGGCAGTATTTTAATATACAAGAAGTTGAATTAATAAAAGATAGAATCTTTGGTATAAATGCAATAGCACCATTGGGAAGTGGTTCATCTCTCATACAATATAAACAAAATTCAAGAGAAAGTGAAACTTTGGGTGTTAGTAAAGAGTATTTTATAGTAGGAAATTGGGAAATTGATATTGGAAGAGAATTTTTAGATGATGAATATACAAGTGGTGCAAATGTTTGTATTATTGGAAGTAGTGTAAAGTCATCATTATTTGGTAATAATGAAGTGCTTGGAAGTAGAATTAAAGTAGGCAACAAAGAGGGCAGTATTATTTGTGAGTGTATTGGGGTATTAAAAGAAAAAGGTCAGGGAGGAGGAAATGATCAAGATGAGGTTGTATTATTTCCATTAAAATCTTATCTAAGGACTCTTGGTAGAGAAAAGCAATCAATAAATAATATAAATCAGATTCTAATATCTCTAAAAGATGGCATAGATTCTAAACAAAAAACAGAGGAAATAAAAGTATTATTAAGAGAAACTAGAAATATTGATAAAAGCGGAAAATTAGATAATTTTGAGATACGAGATACAAAGCAATTTGAAGAAACACTAACAAGCACTATGAGAATGCTAACATTATTTATTGGTGCTATTGCAGGAGTTAGTCTCATTGTAGGAGGAATTGGGATAATGAATATTATGCTAGTTTCTGTTACAGAGAGGACTAAAGAGATAGGAACTAGACTTGCCATAGGTGCACTAGAAAATGAGGTTTTGTTGCAGTTTTTGATAGAATCCATAGTCATTAGCTCACTTGGAGGGACTATTGGCATAGTTTTGGCATTTATTATTTCATTTATTCTCTCTATTATTATGGCTATCCCATTTGTTTTTAGTGCTATCATTGCTTTTATTGCTTTTATTTTTTCAGCCTTTCTTGGTGTTTTATTTGGCTACTTACCAGCAAAGAGAGCATCTAAGCTAAACCCAATAGATGCCTTAAGACACGAATAAATTTGATAAAATTGTCTCTCTTAATTTTTAGCAGATAGAGCAGATAAGAGGTAAAGAAAATTGCAGAGAGGTGAGAAAGAAGATTCTAACCTATAATAAAGCAAGAAAAGTTTTAAAGAAATGATAAGCGAATGATAAAACCTTAACTTAATAAGAAAGTAAGAAAGTTTTTAGTTAGGTAAGAAGTGAATAAGAATTTTTTAGGAGATAAGAATCGAATAAGAAAGCTTTATCAGAGAGCAGAGTAGATTGGTAAGAAATTTCTAGGAGATAAGAAGCGAATAAAATTTTTATCATATAGCAGGTAAAATAAGAAAGTTGCGCTCTTAAGAGATAGTAACAAACCTTAGTCTATAAAAGAGCAAGAAATTTAAGATAAGAAGTGAATAATAAGAATTTTAGCAGATAGAGCAGATAAGAGGTAAAGAAAATTGCAGAGAGGTGAGAAAGAAGATTCTAACCTATAATAAAGCAAGAAATTTTTTAAAGAAATGATAAGCGAATGATAAAACCTTAACTTAATAAGAAAGTAAGAAAGTTTTTAGCAGGTAAAAAGTGAGAAAGAAACTTTAAGGAGATAATGATAATAGATGAATAAGAAAGTCTTTAGGAAATGATAGGCGAGAAAGAAGATTCTAACTTATAATAGAATAAGAAAGTTTTTAGCAGAGAGGATAATTTGATTTTCATCAATTAGAAACATTTATAAAATCATCAAAATTATAGGTGAGAGATAATAGATGATTAAGAAATTTTTAATAAAAAATAGATGAGAGAAAAAGAAATGAGAAATATAATTTATGGAGTTTTGTTGATGATTAGTCTTAGCGTTAATGCCCTAGCAAAGCCACACATAGTGATTTTAGCCACAGGCGGGACGATTGCAGGAGAGGCAAAGAGTGAGCTTGCCACCACAGGATATAAGGCAGGGAGTATTGCTATTGATACCTTGATTAATGCTGTGCCAGAAATGAAAGAGATAGCAAATATCAGTGGCGAACAAATCGCAAATATCGATAGCTCCAATATGAGCGATGAGATTTGGCTAAAGCTATATGGTCGCTTAAGTGAATTGATGGAGGATTCTAGTGTAGATGGCGTTGTTATCACTCACGGGACTGATACAATGGAGGAGAGTGCCTATTTCTTGAGCCTTGTCTTAGATGCAAAGAAGCCCATCGTGCTTACAGGTGCTATGCGTCCTGCTAGTGCTATGAGTGCAGATGGAGCTAAAAATCTCTATAATGCCCTTGCTCTTGCAGCAAGCAAAGAAGCTAGAAGTAGGGGCGTTATGGTGGCAATCAATGACAGAATCTTTAGCCCTCGTGATGTAACCAAAACCCATACTTTAAATATTGATACCTTTAAGTCTCCAAATAGTGGCGAGATTGGCTATATCATTGATGGGAAGGCAGTATTTAATACTCTCTCTCAAGTATCACCAAAGGCAGCATTTAAGAAAGCGGCATTCAATATAAAGGGGCTAAAAAGCCTACCAAAAGTCGATATAGTCTATACCTACTCAAATGATGGCTCTAAGGTCGCAATAGAGGCATTTCTAGGGGCTGGGAGTAAGGGCATTATAGTGGCAGGAAGCGGTGCTGGCAGCATTCATCAAAATCAAAAAGACTATTTAATACAACTCTTAAAAGATAAAAAGTTAGTAGTAGTCAAAAGCTCAAGGGTAGGCTCTGGGATAGTCCCGCTTAGTAGTGAGGAGGTAGCACAGGGCTTTATTAGTGCAAATAATCTCAATCCCCAAAAAGCAAGGGTTTTATTAATGCTCTCTTTGACAAAGACAAAAGACATAAAAGAAATTCAAAAATATTTTAATATGTATTAGTATCGATTAAAAGGGAATTTCAAAGAGAAGCTAAAAACAATATAGCAAATATTAAGCTTGATTAGCAAGGGCGAATATATGGGCGGGGTTTATATAGCTATTATGGGTGGATTAGTTTGATATGTAGCTATGGAAAGACTAGCTATGTAGTAAGTTAGCTAGAATTGGCTTATAGCGGGATTAGCTATAATTAAAGCAGATGTGGGCGGTGATTAAGTATCGATTAAGTATTATGGCAAGCATTATGTTAAGTTAGCGATTAATTATTATGGTGGGCTAGAATCTATAATGAAATAAAAATTTAGATAAGATTTTGTTAAATAACAAAGCTAGATTCTCTTAAAAGGCATTTTACCTCTAAAGTAGGGCATAATCTAAAAGGGGGTATAATCTAAAAGGCTGGACTAGGAGTTTTTAAAAAAGATTAGGGATAGAAGTATTATTTTAGTAGTTTTATGCCCATATAGAAGTATTATTTTAGTAGTTTTATGCTCATCTTTGTTAGAATCTTTTAAAAAGCTATGAGAGGGATAGAATCTTATTAAAAGGCTAAGGCATAATCTTAGGCTATTTGCAAGTAAGATTCTAAGTGATTTTTAGAATCTTATTAAATTTCTCTCATAAGTTAATGTTTAAGTATTATTTTTTGTTAGAATGCTTTTTAAGTGGCTTATTTAATGATTTATTTTTTGTATGGATAAGATAGAGAATTTAATATATTTAGTTTTAGTATATTTGTATTATCCCACTAAATAGATATTAAATTCTCTTGGTTTGCAATATTCTGATTCTGTCTCTAGGTGTCCATTACCTGCAATGCGTAAAATATCATATCCCCACAAATCACAAATATATTTCAATTCCCCTAAAAGCTCATCTTTTTCTCTTTACTATCTCTATCTAATGCCTTACTGCTCCACAATAAGAGCAAAGGAATTAAATCCAGAATCTAACAGCCAATCTAACTCGGTTATCCAACAAATAAGAGGATTTGAAGATGTGTGTAACCAAAACATATTCTCATCAGTAGGGGTTTGAAAGGCTGCTTTAGCACTAGCTACAAATTCATCATAAGTATGGAGCTTTGAGCCATCAAGCTTAACTACAAATAAATCTTTATTGTCTTGTAAGACAACTTCTTCCATACTCTTTATATATAGATTTTATTATCTTTTTTATCTTTCATTAGAGTATTTCATTGTTTCTCCTTATTCTATGATTTTAATAAAGGTTTTATAATGGTCTGTTGTGTAATACACATCACCATTTACCATATCTCTTACGAATCTTGATGAATTGTGTCTATCTGTTACATCAAATTCTTTGTATTTCCCTTTGGTTTTATGGGTAAGGTAGAATTTTTATTTCTAAATTTTCCACCTGCTCTTATTTGATTTCTATTTGTTACTTCTTTGCTTTGTTGTGAATATGTCCCTTAGGTAATTGCTCTAGCTCATTATGGGATTAAATAAATGTTAAATACTTGAAAACACGGCTCAAATTCATCTTTAGGGGAACAATTAACATAGTGTATATTTTTTCATCTTCCTCCCAAGCTAACAATCTTAAAATACTCTGATTATTTTTTTGGATTTTCACATTTTGTTTCTATAAAATCCTCTAGTATCATTTCTCTTATCTTTTTACCACTACTAAACCAACCCTTGCCTACTTCATTCCAATGCCAAAAGATTAGAATAATGTTTTTATAGCCAAAATAATTGTCTGTATCAAAAGGCTTATCAAGAGGCTATTCTGTATCATACACAAGCCAACCTAAATCACACATCCAATCTAAAAATCTATCTCTCCACCCCACACAATCTTTAGTATGAAACATAAAGGCATTTTGCATAATATCTCTAAATAATCTGTGTAATAATCCTTTATATCTTGCCATTAATCTTTACATAGAAAGTATATTGATTCTCTCTTAATTCTCTAGGAATCTCATTTTCATCTTTTATAGTGTAGATACCACACTCCATAATCTCATCTTTTATATTTTTTTCAACATTCTGTTACTCCTTGCTTTATTTTTACTTGGGTATTATGTGTATAAATGTATGATAATGGTCTGGTGTATAGTAGATATAGTTATTAGGACATATCCCTCACTATTATATCCTGTTACTATTTTTTCAGCGTCTCTACCCCCTCCCATTTGTATATTAACATCGTGTTCTCACGTGCTGCTAACTATCTGCTTTAATACGATTTTTTAGTAAAATCCTTTAGTAAGAATAAGTTTTTAGTAAGAGACTCCGCGATTATTCATACATTGCTGTTTGCAAACCTCTGCTTGTTGAGATTTTTTACCATAATTTTTATTACAATTTTGCATACAACCCTTTGTTTTTACTGCCTCACACATAGAACGACTTTTATCACAATTATTTATACATTCTGACCTTGTTTTATTGGCTTGTGTGCATTTATTCATACAGGCAGTATAGACTTCATTACAATTGCCAGAAGTAAATCCAAATGTATTGTCTTTATTACAAGCATTAAGAGCAAGTATAATAAAGCTACAAAGTAAGATTTTTATAATATTCATAAATAGCCTTTTTTGATAAATCAGGCATTCTAACTAAAATTTTCTTTGATATATATAATTTATTGATAAGTTGGCGACCCCTAGAAGATTTGAACTTCTGTTTCTACTGTGAAAGAGTAGTATCCTTGACCGCTAGATGAAGGGGTCAATGAATATTTAAGTAGTGGCGGAACGGACGAGGCTCGAACTCGCGACCCCCTGCGTGACAGGCAGGTATTCTAACCAACTGAACTACCGCTCCAAATGGTGGTCACTACAAGACTCGAACTTGTGACATCTACCTTGTAAGGGTAGCGCTCTACCAACTGAGCTAAGCGACCAAACATTCTAAAAATTAGCCTAATGGTGACCCCTAGGGGACTCGAACCCCTGTAACCACCGTGAAAGGGTGGGATCCTAACCGCTAGATGAAGGGGCCAATTTTAGAACGCTTATTTGGTGACCCGTGTTGGATTCGAACCAACGGCCCATTCCTTAAAAGGGAATTGCTCTACCAGCTGAGCTAACGGGTCTTATGAAGATTCTCTTAATCTATTAAAGATTTAAATTTAAGAAAGCGAAATTATAATGGCTTTAATTTGTTTTGTCAATATTATTAAAGCCTCTTTAAAATTTCTATCTTATTAAGTCATTAAGTATTATTTGGAATTTTTCAAATGAATTTAAACACATCATTTCATTTTTAGAATGAGGATTTTTGATTGTTGGTCCAATGGAAATGATTTCTTCTAAATTGTATTTTTCTTTTAATATTCCGCATTCTAACCCTGCGTGAATTTCAATCATTTTATATTGTAATTTATGTTTTTGATAAATATTTTGCATAGTCTTTAAAATATTAGAATCTGTTTTTTCCCAAGGTTTATAAATGGAGCTTATTTTAACGCTTTTACCAAAAAGATTTTTTAAATTTTGCATATGTCTATTTATATAGATTTCCCTATTTGCACGAATCATAAGATTTAGTATATTATTTTTAATGATTGAAAAATTTAGACTTGAAATTACACTATCATTTTCTATTATATAAACCCCATTATGTAGTTTTAAAAATTCTTTTATCATTGTTTTATCATATGCTTTAGCAAAGTTAGAATTTAATCTTTGGATAGTAAAATTTTGTAAATTTAAATTATCTAGTTTTTTATTAGTTGCAATAATTGCTTTTGCATTTACAGGAATTGAATTTCTTTTCTCTCCACCGCTTAATTCTATAATATCAAAGTCTTTTATTTCTTGCATAGTCCAAAGTAGCTCTATTATTGCATTTGGAATATTTTTGTTTATATCTATTCCACTATGTCCTCCACAAAAATTTATTGATTTTATTTCATAAATATATTTTTTATTACAATCTTTTTCAAATCCATTTAGTTTTATATCCGCATCAAAGCCACCTGCACAGCCAATACAAATCTCATTAATATCTTCACTATCTAAATTTATCATTGTTTTGCTTTTTATATCTAAATTGAGATTTTTTGCTCCAAGCATCCCTATTTCCTCATCATTTGTTAGTAATGCCTCAAAATTGCTACATTTACTAGCTAAATCCAAAATAGCAGCTACAGCAGCACCATTATCCGCCCCAAGCGAGGAATTTTTTGCAAAAAGTTTATTATCTTTTATAAATGGGATTATTTTAGAACCAATTAAAACCATATCATAATGAGCTTGCAATATTAGCTTTGGTTTGCCTTTTAGTATGTGAATATTCCCTGCTTTATCACAATTAATTTTATAATCATATTTACTTGCAAAATCTATTATAAAACTTTTTAATTCTTTAGTATTTTTACTTGAATGTGGAATCTCACAGATTTTATAAAAAATATCTAACGCACTCATATCTTTCCTTTAATATTTGGATTTTATTTTATAAATTTTAGAATACTCTACAATCTTTGCGTGGAATCTAGCATAAACTTTATATAATTCTATTTTATGTCCATATAAGGATATTACTTTATCATATTCATCTATTATACCCTGCATTAGCCAGCTAGCTATATCATCATACTCGTAGAATTCAAATCCATAACTAGACAATAATCTAGCTGTGTATTTATCCACTACCATTATTTCCCTAAAACAACAATAATTTAATATACTATCAGCACTTTCTTTCCCAATACCCTTTTGATTTAGTAACCACTCTCTGCTTACATTTTCCCTAAAGTTTTCAAAATTGCTAAAATTATTTAATATGTTTTGTGATATTTTTTGGATTCTATATGCCTTTTGTCGAAAAAAGCCACTTTTAATAATACAACTTTGGATGCTTTCTAAATCACATTTTGCAATAGCCTCTAAATCTAATAATCTTAATTCTTTTAGTTTTTGTAATGAAAACTCTACATTTTCCCATTTTGTATTTTGTGCTAGTATTGCACCTACTACAATTTCAAATGTGCCACTATTATTCCACCATAAAGGGTCTTTACAAGAATCTAGTAAGTTTTTAGCTTTTAAGGATTTTAATAAATCAAAAGAATTTTGCATTATAAATTTTATTTTATTCCTAGAATTATTCTAGGAATAAAAAGTAATTTAGTTAAGAAGTCTTAGAATATTTTGCTGAACAGCATTAGCTTGGCTTAGTGCATAACTTCCGCTTTGTGTGAGAATATTTAACTTGCTAAATTCTGCACTTTCTGCTGCAAAATCCACTTCTCTAATTTGAGATTCAGCTGCCTTAACATTAACTTGAGTAACAGAAATATTATTAATAGTGCTTACCATTTGACCTTGAACAGAACCTAAATCTGCTCTAATTCTATCTAATAGCTTAGTTGCAGATTCTGCTATATCAATAGTTAGCATTGCTCCTCTTAGAGATGTTACTCCAGCACCCATATCAAGGTTTTGTTGTGCAATTAAATCATTATAATTCATACCAGAGGCAGAGCGAACTTCTGCTTTAAATATACCCATTACATCTCTTAGATTTGTAACAGATTGGGCTGTTTTAGAAGGGTCATCTTCAAAAAATCCTAATTCTTCGTATGATAAATCATTAGGATTATCATGGCTAGAAACAACAATATCTCTAGCATCAAGTCTGCTTAATGATAATCTACCATAGTTTAGTGAGCCTGCGTTTGCATCTGCTGGGTCTCCACTTATATCATCGCCACCATTTACTGTTTCTATGGCTTTATCACCATCAGCAGGATCTTCTGCGGAGAATCTAATTCCCCTACCATCTATACTTCTTAGATTTAACCTTCCTTCTTGATCTACATATGCCTCAACACCTGTTTGATTTGTTACTTTATTGATAGCTGCAACAAGCCTACCATCAGAATCGTTTGCCTTAATTCCTAATATATCACCTAATATCATACCGTTTATGCTGACTGCATTCAAACCACCAGAAACAATAGCTTTATCTGAAGTAGTAATAACATTCCAAGTAGCTCTAATGCCTGTCTTATCAGAACTTTTATTTATGACTTCGGCTAAAGTTCCTATTCCTGTTCCAGCAGAGTGAGATATTTTGACACTTTCCATCATAACATCTTTAACACCATCAACTTGCTTAAAAGTTAATTTAGCTTCTAGTGATTCTTTAATCATTGAACCAGTTTCTAGCCTAATTTGACCTATTTTATCACTTGTAGTAGAGCCAATTGAAGCTTTAATGCTTTGATTTGAGTAAGCACCAACTTGAAATTCTTTATTGGTAAATTGACCAGAAAGAAGTGCTTGTCCATTGAATGATGTAGTATTTCCTATATAATCTAAGCCTTGAATAAGTCTAATAATATCAGATTGAATAGCACTTCTAGATTCGCTAGTTTGACCATCTTGTGCAGCTTGTATAGCTTTAGTTTTGATAGTATCTAAAATCTTAATTTGCTCATCCATCGCTTTATCGGCAATCTGAATAATACCCATTGCATCATTTGTATTTCTAATAGCTTGACCTAAACCACTAGCTTGAGAACGCAAACTATCGGCAATAGTCATACCTGAAGCATCATCTGCAGCTTTGTTAATTCTTAGACCAGAACTTAATTTTTCTAGTGAATTTTTCATTCCAAATTGTGTGAAAGTAGATTGGACATGCGCATTTAATGCATTAATATTTGTATTGACTTGAAAAGCCATTTTAAACTCCTTTTTATATATTGCTAAGATATCCTTATCTTAGGTAAAATATATATCGGATTTGAAATTGTGATATTTAAATATTTTTATAAATTTTAAAATAAAATAGGTAATATGCAAAAAGATAATAATTTAAAAACCCCACTTCACAATGAAAAGAAAGGTAAAAAAGGTTTAAATAGAATCTTTAATGCTTTTTTTTACTCGCTTAGTGGGCTTAGGGCTGCGTGGAATGATGAAGAAGCTTTTAGGCAAATTACTATTATATCATTTATATTAATTCCACTTGGAATTTATTTAGGAGATAGTTTTGCAAATAAAATTATATTAGTGCTTCCTTGTATTATTGCAATAATTGCAGAGTTAATTAATTCTGCAATTGAAAATGCTATTGATTTTACTAGTATAGAAATTCATCCATTAGCAAAAAAAGCAAAAGATATGGGAAGTGCTATTCAATTAATTGCTTGTTTATTTTTGGCATTTGTGTGGATATGCTATTTATTTATAAAGTTTTTTAATTAGATAGATCCTAGTTATTATTAACATACAAGAAATTATAATGGCTATATATTCAAATATAGGAGCTTTTTTGCTAATATATAGTGTATATTTGCACAAAATAACCCAAAATATATAAAATTACTAGCAAAATTAATTATCTTAGGTGGTTTTAATATTTTGCTAGAAGATATTAGAATCATACTAAACATTGTTATAAAACCAAGCAATAAGAAGCTTTTACTAGTAATTTCTTCAATAAATATATTTAATTCTGCATCAAAATAAATAAAGTTTATAAAATGAATTAACGCAAAAATCAAAGTATAATTTCCGCATATCATTGGAATTTTTTTATGAATTTTAGTAATTTTCTTAAAAGAAATAATAATGCTAAAAAATAGGCTTACATTAAGGTAAATTAGAGCAAAGATTCCCCGCTATATGTATAAATATCTTTGATTTTATTGACACTACCATAAGTATTGTATATACAATAAAATAATACTAATGCAAATGTTAAATGGGTAATTTTTATCATTAATAATTTTTCTTTAAATCAAGCCTTTTATATAGATATGTTACTTCATTTTCATATCCATTAAAGAGGATAGTGGGAATTTTTATATTTTTACCTAAGAGCAACTCTCTTGCTTGAGACTATCTTGGGTGAGGGACATTTGATTGATGTTTGAGTAGAATCCATACTCATTTGGTGCGTATTGTTCCCAAGCGCCTTTTTCTCTATTTTTTAAAAATTCAATTTTATTGGTGGACTTTATACTTTTAAAACCATATTTCCACGGAACTACTAGTCTTATTGGTGCTCCATTTTGTGGTAGTAATGGCTTATTGTAGATTCCACCAGCTAGTAATGTAAGAGAACACATAGCCTCATCTATCCTTAGAACTTCAACATAAGGATATTTTATAGCTGGAAAGAAAGAGTTTTGGTCTGGAAGATATTTTTATCAAAAAGGGTGGTAAATTTTACATACTTTGCACTTGTTTTAGGTTTTATAAACTCAATTAATTCTCTTAATTCAATACCATTTCAAGGAGCTATCATGCTCCAAGCTTCTACACATCTAAATCTATATGTTTTATCTACTTGTCTAAAATTTTTAATATCATTCATAGTTAGAGTTAAGGGTTTTTCAACCTCTCAGCTAATTTCAATTTTCCAATCCTTTGACTGAAATTTTTGTGCTAGTTTTACTGCTTTTGGTTTTGAGGTTGAAAATTCATAGAAATTTACATAATTTATTATATTTTTATATTCAGTTGGTTCTAAATCTAGTGATAATAGCTGTTTTTTAAATTAGCAAGAGCTACAATACTTCCTGCTCCTAATTTCATAAATTTTTCTTCTATTATTAAATAATTTTTCTGGGGTTATTTGATTAGTTTCTATATTAAATCCTTATTAATGTTAAATAAAAGTTATAATCCTATTTTATTTGTCAATAAAAGATTAAATAAATAATATGACAAAGAAATTATATAAAAAATATAATGATGAAGAATTATTAGAATGGAGAGCTAAGAAAGTTTTTCAAACTTCTTTTAATCGTTCTAAATCATTTCAAATTAAAAAATATGCAAATTATAATCAATCTATTAAAAACCAATCAAATAATCAACTTCATTTTATAGATTATTCTAATGAAGTTATGATTAAAATTACTTCTAATTCAAAAAACTTTGATAGTCTTGCTTCTCATATTAATTATATTTCTAGAGATGGAGACTTAGAATTAATAGATAGTGAATTAAATATTTTTAAAGGAAAAGATGATAATAAACTTTGTCTTGATTGTTATCAGAGTTTTGGTAAAGAGCTTCCTAGAAAAGATGAAGAGTTAAATGAAAAACGAGAAACTTATAATATGGTTCTTTCTATGAAAGATTATGTTAATTGTTCTATTAAACAATTAAAATCTGCTGCTTTTAAAACTATAAAAGAATATTATCCTAACAATTATTTTGCATTAGCTTTTCATACAGATACAGACAATCCACATTGTCATATTTGTCTAAAAGCTTCTAGCAATAATTTGAAATATATTGATATAAGAAAAGGTGATATAACAAAATTAAGAGAGAATTTTGCAAGAAATCTTAATGATCTTGGTGTAAAAGCAGAGGCAACTTTACGAAAACATAGAAATAAAGAATTTTCTATTGATTTAAATAAATTAAGAAATTCTATTCCTTCAAAAATTAAACCTCATTATTATAAAGTAATTGATTTTGGTAAAGCTCCATATAATAAACAAACTAATAAAGAAAGCTTTTTTGTTAGTTATATTACTCCAAAAGGAGTTACTACAATTTGGGGAAAAGATTTAGAAAGAGTAATTCAAGAATCTAATCTCCAAAAAGGTGAATATGCAAGATTTCATAAATATACTAAAACACAAGAATTAATTAAAAATGAAACTTTCAATGGAAAAACTTATGAGATAATAGCAAATAAGAAAATAAATCAGTGGGATATATCTGTATTACATAGAGCAGAAAAGAATTTTATTAAATACTCAAGCCCAAAAATAACATATATTATTAATCTTAAACAAGAGAATGAGGAAAAAATTAATAAAGAACCAAACATAATTTCTAAAGGAGCAGAAAATGAAAAATATACAAGAGAACAATGGGCAAGATACTATGCAAATAAACGAAAAAACCAATCAATTAGAACAGATGCCTATATATCAAAGCCCAACGCTAACACAACTATCTCTAACATTAAAACCATCAACGATTTGCACTCAATGTCCCAAATCAATATGGTTTCAGAATCAAGAGACAATAAAGTGCTTTTGTCAAATAATGAATACAATAAGTTACGAACAAGACAATCCACAGACAATAATAAAGAGCTGTGATGGACAAGCAATTTCAATACAAATGATGTTATAGAGGTTTTAATAAGATATAAGGTGATTATTATTCTTATGTTATTATAGCTGATTTATTTAATGTTTATTTAATGTTTTCTTAATAATTTAATAAGGTAAGAAAGATTAGAATAAAATTTCCTATGCTAAAGGTGTAAGCTAAAGGTATAAGGAATATTGGCTTTATTTTTTTAAAGTTTCCCAGCCTTAGCTGCTGGGGGAAAATAATTTTGAAAATTTCTGTTTTATTCTTATTAATTCTTCTTTATCTATTTTATAATGATAATTTATAATTCTATTTAAATCAAAGACTCTTATCTGTCCTAATAGAGCAGTTACTTTTGTTTTATCATTCTTAGTAATTTTATGATATATCTGATTATTTTTTCTTGTTTTACTACTTAATGGAATACCAATAAATACTAATCCATTTTCTTTAATTCGTAAAACTTTTATTACTAATACAGGTCTTTGAAACTTATCACCTTTTCCATATACCTCACATCCTATATTTTGTCCTATACTTACCCAATAAACACAACCTTCTTTTACAAAAACTTTCCCTTTTTTATTATGAATATCTTTTTTAACTTTATTCCAATTATCAAAACAATCACACATTATTGATTCTCTATAGCTTTAAAAATTAAATTTCTTGTATAAGAGCTAAAATTTAGCCTACTTTTTCTAACTAACTCTTCATATTTTTTATAATCTTCTTCATCTAAAACAAATTGAATAATATAAGACTTTTTCTTTGTTGTCTTTGCAGTATAACTCTTTGCAGTATAACTCTTTGTAGATTCTTCTTTAATATAACTTGCTTGTTTGGTGCTTTCATTTTGTAGCACTTCATTAATAGTATTTAAATTCTTTTTCATTGTTTAATCCTTTCTAGTAATTTATTATATTCATTATAAAAATTAAGATAATTAATTTTTGATAATGCATTTTCATTATATAGTTCAGTAAAGGAAGCACCTGCACTCATAGAATTATCTATTATTTTAGAAAATTTAAAATAATAATTTAAATAATGTTATTAATAGATTTAAGTAATGCTAAAAAAGTTTAATATAGATTATGATTAAAACCCATTTTTTGTAGAATTTAAATAAGAATTAATAAATAAAGATTATAAATAATTGTAGTAAAGAATAATATATTCTAAAAAGCTCTAAAGAGCTTTTTAGATATTAATTAAAACTCAATAGTTCCTGTTGAAGCTAGAGGAATACTTTTGTTTCCCGGACCAGAAGAGGTAGCATAAGAAGCTTTTAATAAATCACAGAATGTTCCTGTGTTTTGACCACCAAGATTATTTGGTTGAAATTCTAATGTTCCTGTGTTTGTATTAATACCTAGTATTGCACCACAACCACCCTTTGAAGGAGAGCCAGGAGTTTGGCTATTAGCAACATTTCCCATAGGCTCTATAGAATTAGTGGCAGGTATTCCCGGAATAGGATTTCCTGTTCCTGTAGTCCATCTACTTCTATCTAATCCACCAACTTCAATTAACCATTCACCCCAAGTTATTAGACTACCATTTGCACCTTTTGTAGGGTCATTTGGAGCTGGAACACTTGTAGCTTTTGGGTCAAGATTATCTGCAAAAACTTTAGCAACAACTGCCTTTTGAACTGAAGCTAAATCACTTCTTGCTGTTGCAACTTGTGCATCTGTCCTTGTAGCAACAAATCTTGGCACTGCTACTGCTGCTAAAACTCCTAGTATTACTATAACAAATACTAACTCTATCATACTAAAACCACTTCTTCTTTTCATTGTAATACTCCTCATTGTAATACTCCTTCTAATTTTATAAATTCCCTTTAGATTTATTTAAATCATAAAGTAAATAAATTATAAATATATTTTTTAAATATCTGCTTAAAGTATAAGTAATGGATATAGAAATATTTAATTTTCCTAAGATAGTTATTAGTTCTCACCCATCATTCTTTTTACTAATTTTTTATCCTTAGAATCTTGTGTTTTAAGTAAAGCACTATACATTAGATTAACATATTTTTCATATTCTTCTTGAGAATTTATAGCATTAGTATCTTTTGGGGTTAATTTTATATACTCACCATTTGATTGTAATTCGTGTGATTGTGTGTTATCTTCTATTTGAAGCTTTAGAATTCCAAAGAGTTTATCTGCAATATTTTTATTGGTTACTGGAGTCATAATTTCAACCCTTTTTTCTAAATTTCTAGGCATTAGATCTGCACTTGCAAAATAAATTTGAGGATTACTGTTCTTAAAATAATATATTCTAGCGTGTTCTAGGTATTTACCCACTATTGAAATTACTCTTATATTTTCACTTATATTAGATAGTTTAGGTATTAGGCAGCATATTCCTCTAACTATCATATCAATTTTTACTCCAGCTTTACTTGCATCATACAATGCTTCTATTATATCTACATCAACTACTGCATTTGCCTTTAATATAATATATCCATCAGAACCTTTCTTGCTCTCTTCTTTTATTAATTCTAGTAATTTTGGTTTTATTTGTGTAGGGGCTACAAATAGAGAATCTAGCTTTGCTTTATTTGCATATCCAGTGGATAATGTATGAAATAATCTAATTGCATCATTGGCAATATTTTCATTAGATGTAAAATAACTTATATCAGTATATATTTTTGCTGTTACAGGGTTATAATTTCCTGTTGAGAGATGAACATATTTTCTAAAGGAATTTCCAATTTTTTTTATTACAAGGGCAATTTTTGCATGAACTTTTAATCCCGGGATTCCGTATATTACATGAGCTCCTGCTGTCTCTAATGCCTTTGCCCAATAAAGATTATTTTCCTCATCAAATCTTGCTTTTAGTTCCACTAAAACAGTAACTTGTTTATTGTTTTCAGCTGCATATGTAAGGGCTTTAACAATAGGAGAATTTTTCCCAACCCTATAAAGTGTCATTCTTATAGAATATACATCTGGGTCATTTGCTGCGCTTTGGATAAAATTAACAACAGGGTCAAAGCTTTCATAAGGGTGAAACAAAGCAATATCACTAGAATCTATTGATTTAAAAATATCAATTACACTACTTAGTGGCGGAAGTATGCGTGAATTAAAACTAGGAAGTCTTAAGTGAGCAAATCTGTTTGATCCTATTATCTGCCACAATGCACTTAGGTTTAATGGAATAGAGTATCTATAAATATCTTCTTCGTCTATTTTTATATGTCCTGTGATAAATTCAATTAAGCTTTCATCATTAGTATTTCCTACTTCAAGGCGGACTACTTCCCCTTTTTTTCTTGCCTTTAATCCTTCAGCCATAATTTCTATAAAATCATCAGCTTCTTCCTCTTCTATTTCCATATCAGCATTTCTTGTAACTCTAAATGAAGTGTAACTTAGCACTTCACAACCCTCAAATACATAATCTATAAATTCTCCTACTACCATTTCAATAGGAATATAGATTTCCTCATTTACTTCTATAAATCTAGGTAACATTCTTGAGATTCTTACCATTCCAAACTTGATTTTATTTTTATTCAATGTATCTTTTAGTTTTATTGCCATTCCAAATGATAGATTGTTTAAATGCGGGAATGGGTGGGTAGAATCTACCATAATAGGCACTATTATTGGATAAAGATTATTTAAGAAAAATTCTCTTAGATATTTTTTTTGTTCATTATTTAAATCATTAAATTTTTTTATAAATAAATATTCTTTTTGTGCTTTGTTAAGGATTTCTTCAAATAATTGTTCTAAAAATTTCTTTTCCTTATGTATATATTTTCTAATTTCTGCTAACTGTTCTCTTGGAGTAAGCTTATCTGCACCACAATCAGTGATACCTGCAAGATATAGCCTTTTTAGCCCTGCTACACGAACCATATAAAATTCATCTAAATTTGTCCCATAAATGGCTATAAACTTTAATCTCTCCAATAGTGGAATCTTTTCATTGCTTGCTTCATTTAACACTCTAGTATTAAATCTTAGCCATGATAACTCCCTATTGAAAAATAATTTTTCTACTTTATCTTGCTTCATGCTTTTTGCCTCCTTTTTTGTGCATCTTGTTTTTCAAATTTTGTCTCAATTAAATCACAAAATACATTCAAAAAATTAATTATTTCTTTTTTTGTACTTTTATCCCTAAAACGTTTGCAAAATATGTGATATAGCATTATAGAATCCATTACATAATTAGTTAGGATGGTTAGTTCCTTTGTAAGCTTAATATTATGGAATTTAATTTGCCTTAGAATAATACTCTTTCTTCCTTTATTAATTCTTGTATAAATTTTTTTTAAAGCTTTTTTTCTGTTTATGTTATTTTCAAAAAATAAATATATATAAAATTCCTCTAAAGATTTTAGTTTATCTTTCATATTTTCATCTACAAATATACCGAAAATTAGATAGATTTTCTCTCTTAAAGTATCTAGCTTTGATATTTCTCTATTGATTTCTTTTTCTCTCTCATCAATATCTGGGATTACTGCTTGATAGAGCAAATCATCTTTATTTTTAAAGTAATAATAAAATACTCCCTTAGAAATACCTACTTCTTCCAATATAGAATCTAGACTTATAGTTCTAACACAATCAATGTTTTGTAAATAAATTCTAGTTTTTTGGATAATTTGCTCTTTTGTATCTTTTACCAAAGCCACTAAACCTCCAATTTAAATAAATAATATTGCTAGAACCGTATTATTTATATTTTAACAATATTTTACTAAACTAACACTTATAAATTTAAAGTAGGAGTGATAAAGATGAATAAAAACATCGTATTTTTTGAAGTCAGAGGCGGAAGTGATAAAGGTGAGGATGGGTATAGAAAAGATACTATGCCTATGGTAAATGAGCTAAAAAAGCGAGGTTGGGATGCAGAAGTTATATTTTTTGAGGTTTCTAAAAAAGAAGAAATTTATAATTATGTTAAAAATAATGCCATTGGCTATGTATCTAGGATAAATCCAGGGAATCTAAAAGAAGAAAATGAATACTTTGAGATTTTAAGAAAACTTTGTAGGGATGGAATAGTTGGTATGCCTCACCCTGATGCTATGATTGGCTATGGCGCAAAAGATGCTCTAACAAAGCTAAATGATACCCCTCTTGTTCCAAAGGATACTTATGCTTACTATGATATATCTACTTTTAAAAAAACTTTTCCAAAGACTTTAGCAAAAGGTCAAAGAGTTTTAAAACAAAATAGAGGCTCTACTGGAGAGGGAATTTGGCGTGTGCAATTAGTAGAGTCTATAAACGTAGATGAAGTTTCATTAAATACAAAGATAAAATGCACAGAGGCAAAAGATAATCACACAGAAATTAGAGAATTGGGTGAATTTATGGATTTTTGTGAGCAATACATTATAGGTGATAATGGAATGCTCGTTGATATGACTTTTTTACCACGTATAGTTGAAGGTGAGATAAGACTTCTAATGCTTTATGATAAGCCTGTAAATGTTGTTCATAAAAAGCCAGCTGAAGGTGGAGATAACTTCTCTGCTACGCTTTTTAGTGGTGCAAAATATCGTTATGATGACCCAAAAGAATGGAAAGAATTGGTAGATTCTTTCTTATCACAGCTCCCACAAATCCGCTCAAAATTAGGTAATTATGATTTGCCTCTTATTTGGACTTCAGATTTTATATTAGACACTGATGAAAATGGTAAAGATAAATATATTTTAGGTGAGATAAATTGTTCTTGTGTTGGCTTTACTTCACAGCTTGAACTTGCTAGTAATGTAGCTGAAGCAATAATTAACATAGTGGAGAAAACTAAAAACTAATATATAAATTCCTATTGGTTACAAAAAAATTATATTTTTGTAACCTTGATTATAATTAAGGCTTAAAATGATTAAAAAAGATACTTTTAGTTTAGATTCTGATAGTTTAAAAATCTATTATGATATTTATTTAGATTCTAGATTTAATACTTATAAAGCAATAGTGCAAATAGCACACGGAATGGTAGAGCATAGAGGTAGATATAACTTTATTGCTTCTAAGCTTGCAGAGGAGGGATATGTAGTTGCTATAAATGACCATAGAGGACATGGAGATAGTATTGGTGGTGATATATATTTAGGTGAGATGGGAGAAAATGGCTTTGAGAGAGCAGTTAGTGATATGTATAACTTGCATTTAGAATTAAAAAGGAGATTTACTTCAAAAAAGTTTATTTTAATTGGACATTCTATGGGTTCGCTTTTATCTCGTAGATTCTTACAAAAATATCAAAATGATATTGATATGCTTATACTCTGTGGCACGCCATCACCTCAAAAGTTTATTAGCTTAGGAATTGTGGCTTTAAAAATTTTGAGATTTTTAGGGTTAAATAATATTGGTAAAAATCTAGCAAATAGGTTATCTTTCATAACATTTAATGCAAAATATAAAAAAATTGATAAATTAGATTCTGGATCTCCTAGTGGTTCTTTATGGATAAATAGAGATGAGAGCGAGGTTTTAAAATATATAAATGATAAAAAAAGTCGTTTTGTTTTTAGCATAAATAGCTTTATAAATTTACTTAGAGGACTTAAGGAGGTATTTAGCACATACCCAAATAATACTATAAATTCAAAACTTCCTATTTTATTTATAAGTGGAGAAGATGATGCTTGTGGTGAGTTTGGAGTAGGTGCTTTACAGGCACTAAAACATATTAATTCACAGGGCTATAATAACACAAAATTAATACTTTATGCAGGAGCAAGGCACGAGCTATTTTTAGAATTAAATAAAGATGAAGTGCTAAGAGATATTATGCAATGGATAGAATCTAATTTGGATTCTTAAATTAATCCTAAGAAAAATTATAATTTTTCTTAGGCTGTGAGGTTGTGTGAGTGGAAAGTATTATTTTGTCTTTGCCTTAAAATCTGCCATTTACTTAGTATTTAGAATGATAATGAAAGCATTGTGTTAAAACTCTATATTTGATTATAAAAAATATGATGGAATAAGCTATTTGGAATGATAAATAGCTTTGCATAAAAAAGTGATTTAATCAATGCTCCACTTTGTTTTATTAAAAATTTACCTAGCTTTAATCTTTATAGTAAGCTTTAGGTTGGCTATGATAGATTTTAGGAGATTAATTCAATATAAATATCTTAGTTGCAAAGATTGTAAAAATATGAAATATGTGATTTTGATACTAAATTTTATGAAAAATAAGCTATTTCAAACTAGAATTATCAAGTTTTACTAAAATCATTATAGTTAATTAAATTAATATTAGAATTCTAAGAATTTTAAAATAATTTATAAAGACTTTTAAATGAGGTTATTGTAAAGGGCGGACAGTGACTTATACTAAGATTTATGATAATTATCATTTAAACTACTCCTAATTTAAAGCTTCTAAATAATTCTAAATGTGAAGTCATAGCTTTATATAAAAGGAAATGAAAAATTTTAAAATGTAACGGATTTTTTTACCTTTAAGTTATGCTTAGTGATTTAAATGATAAATAAAAAGCTTCTTATAGTAAAAAGTAAGACAGAATTTAAAATTGGTTTTGATTTAGGTTATAGACTAGATTGTAGATTGCGTAAGAGTCCTCCAAAAATAAGAATCCTCCAAAAATTAGCGAGATAATTAATTATAGATGTGGTATTTACTAAAATAGTAATTTAAATATGATAGATTCTTAAGAAAATGTGAAAATTAAATCCTAGCTAAATCTTAAACTTTCATATTCTATTGGAATTAAAAAATCTCTTATATTTATCAAATCTTTATAGATTTTTGCATTAAAACCTATTTCAAATAATTTATCTAGTGCTTTTATTTGAAGTAAAGAGAGGTTTATAGAATCTTTATTAGCATACATATTTAGATATGTTTCAAGTTCTTCTTCATTTACTCTTACAAGGTTTTTTAGCATCTTTGAGAGAATTTTTTTATTATTTACAGCAACTTCAACGGCTTTGCCTAGTAGCCTTTGAATTTCTATTGCCCTTAGTATTGGTATTGAACGAGATATAGCCATTCCTCCTAGTGGAAGCGGTAATTCATCTTTTGCTAGCTCTAGCCAAATATCCCATAAATTAGCTTCTACTTCTAAGCTTTCATCAAAATTTAGTATAGATTCGTGTATTAGAACTCCAGCATCAACTTCATCACTTAATACAGCACTTTCTATTTCAAGGAAATTTTTATAAACTATTCTTACATTTTTATATTTTATTTTAAATATCATTGCATTTGTAGTTAGCTCCCCACTAAGCGCAACTTTAAAATTATTTTTTAAAACCTTTCCTTTCTTTTTTATTAATTTTGGACCATATCCATTGCCAAAACTCATTGCGGTATTTAAAAGCGCATAATTATTTTTAATAAATGGATACATTCCAAATGATATTGCACTAACTAAGTACTTAGATTGTAATGCCCCTTTATTTAGGCTCTCAATATCAAGGGCTATATTTTCAAATTTTATATTTTTATTGTTAATCCAGCCAAAATATAAGGCATAATACATAAAAATATCATCTGCGTCAGGTGAATGTGCTACTAAAATTTTACTCATAATTATCCCTTATAATTCATTATTAAATTTTAACTAAAAATACAATAGAATCCTAAGATTATTTTTAAATTTAAAGAGGTATTTTATGATTGACAAAGAGAAACAAAAAGCCATTGAGTTAGCGATGAAGCAAGTAGATAAAGCCTTTGGAAAAGGGGCTTTAATAAGGCTTGGAGATAAGCAAACAGAAAAGATTGATAGCATATCCACAGGTTCTCTTGGGCTTGACTTAGCATTAGGGATTGGCGGTATTCCCAAAGGAAGAATTATAGAAGTGTATGGTCCAGAATCTAGTGGCAAGACTACTTTAAGTCTTCAAATAACAGCAGAATGTCAAAGACAAGGTGGTATATGTGCTTTTATTGATGCAGAGCATGCTTTAGATGTGTATTATGCAAAAAAACTTGGTGTAGATGTTGAAAATCTTTATGTATCACAACCAGATTATGGTGAGCAAGCTTTAGAAATATTAGAGACATTAACTAGAAGTGGAGGAGTTGATTTAATAGTAGTAGATTCTGTGGCTGCTCTTACTCCAAAAGCAGAGATTGATGGCAATATGGGTGATGCTCACGTAGGACTTCAAGCTAGGCTTATGAGTCAAGCATTGCGTAAGATTACAGGGACATTGCATAGAATGAATACAACAGTTATTTTTATTAATCAAATTAGAATGAAAATAGGCACTATTGGTTATGGTAGCCCTGAAACTACTACTGGTGGCAATGCACTAAAATTTTATTCAAGTGTTAGAATCGATGTTAGAAAGATTGCTAGTTTAAAACAAAATGAACAAACAATAGGTAATAGAGTTAGAGCAAAAGTTGTGAAAAATAAAGTTGCCCCTCCATTTAGAGAGGCTGAATTTGATATTATGTTTGGAGAAGGTATATCAAAATTAGGTGAATTAATAGATTATGGCGTAAAGCTTGATATTATCGATAAAAGTGGTGCGTGGTTTAGCTATAAAGATAAAAAATTAGCACAAGGAAAGGAAAATTCAAAAATATTTTTAAAAGAAAATCCAGATATAGCAAATGAAATAGAGGCAAAAATTAAAGAGCAAATTGGTTCAAATGATGAGATTATAGAATTTATTGATGAGAATGTAGATAATACAGAAAGCCAAGGTAAATAATTAAGTTATATATTGAAAAAAGGAGAATAAAATGGTTTGTATAGAGAATATTTTTGCTGATGAAGTGTTAGATAGCAGGGGAAATCCCACTATTAGGGTTAATGTATCTTTGAGTAATAATATTACCTGTAATGCAATAGTTCCTAGTGGTGCATCTACTGGTAAAAGAGAGGCTTTAGAGTTAAGAGATAACGATAAGACTAGATTTAATGGTAAGGGAGTATTGATGGCTTGTAAGAATGTCAATACAAAGATTTGTGAAAACTTAATTGGTCTTCCTCCTTTTAATCAAGGGGAGATTGATAGGATTATGGCAGAACTTGATGATACTAATAATTACAGCTCTCTTGGTGCAAATGCAATTCTTGGAACTTCTATGGCTGTATGCAAGGCTGCAGCTTATGCAATGGAGATTCCACTTTATAGATATATTGGCGGAATTAATGCAAATATACTTCCTGTCCCAATGTTAAATATTATAAACGGAGGAAGTCATGCTGATAATAATGTGGATTTTCAAGAATATATGATTATGCCACTTGGGTTTGATAGCTTTAAAGAGGCACTTAGAGCTAGCAGTGAAGTATATTTTCATCTTAAAAATATTTTAAAAAGTGAAGGTCATATTACTAGCATAGGTGATGAAGGAGGCTTTGCCCCTAATTTGAAAAATAATGAAGAGCCAATAGAAGTAATACTAAAGGCAATTAAACAGGCAGGTTATAAAGAGGGAGAACAAATAGCAATAGCTCTTGATGTAGCAAGTAGCGAGTTTGTAAATGATGATTTTAAATATACTCTTAGTGCAGAAAATCGAATATTAAGTAGTGATGAATTAATAGAGTATTATGAGAATCTTTGTTCAAAATATCCAATAGTATCAATTGAGGATGGATTAAGTGAAGATGATTGGGAGGGTTGGAAAAAGCTAACTTCAAAATTAGGAAGTAAAATTCAGCTTGTTGGCGATGATTTATTTGTTACAAATACTAAAATTTTACAAGATGGTATTAATAAAAATATTGCAAATGCAATTTTAATAAAACCGAATCAAATAGGCTCGATTAGTCAAACTATGCAGTCTGTAAGATTAGCCCAAAGGAATAAATATAGCTGTATTATGAGTCATAGAAGTGGCGAAAGTGAGGATAGTTTTATTGCCGATTTTGCAGTAGGTTTAAATACAGGTGAGATTAAAACAGGGAGCACTGCAAGAAGTGAAAGAATAGCAAAATATAATCGTCTCTTAGAAATTGAAAATGAGCTAGATTACCCAGAATATCTAGGCTGGAATCTTTTTAAGAAATAAATTTTTTGTTTTATTCTTAAGAATAAAACAAAACTTATATATTTAATCTTTTTTGTTTAGGTTTTCTTTAGGTTTGTTTTTAAATACAGGCTTACCTCTTGTTACAATATAATTTTGACCAAATAATATTGCACTCTAAGTTTTTGATTGTATTTAATTAGCTATTGCATTGGTTTTGAAACTTCTTTTAGAGATATTTTCTAGTGCATCAGATACTTTTATTGATATTCTATCATCCAAAAGTTCCAATAGGTATTCCAAATAGTATAAATATGCAAGATTATCACTTTAAATTATCTTTTTTAAGCTCTAAAGGACCTACCGCAGATACTAGAGAAAAGGCAGCTACATTTTGGCTACAACTAATAAAAAATAAACCAAATATAAACATTAAAATTTTCATATTAATCTTTTCTTTAAATTAAAAATAGAGATAGCATAAGATAAAACAATAAATTATTTCAATGCCTAACAGGCTGTATTTGTGAATTATCCACACTATCGCCTACTTTATCTAAGAAAGCTATTATTTTATGTGCTGCTTGTAAGTATTCTTTTGCACTTATGCTATCAGGTTTAAAAAATGTTATAGGTTTGCCTTCATCGCCACTTTCTCTAATCATTGGTTCTATTGGAACTTGTGCTAAAAGCTCACATTCATTTTTCTTTGCTAATTCTACTCCACCACCTTTCCCAAATATATCATATACTTCATTACATTTAGGGCATACAAAACCACTCATATTTTCTACTATCCCTGCAATTGGAATTTTTAATTTATTAAACATATCCATACTTCTAGCACTATCATCTAGTGCTACTACTTGAGGAGTTGTTACTGATATTCCTGCACTAACAGGCACACTTTGTGCTAAAGTTAGTTGTGCATCTCCTGTTCCAGGGGGCATATCTATAACTAAAATATCTAATTCACCCCATAATACATCGCTAAGCATTTGTTCAATTGCTCTCATTATCATAGGACCACGCCAAATTAGGCTTTGACCCTCTTCATACATCATTCCCATACTCATAACTTTAATTCCATAAGTTTTAAGAGGTATTAGTTTTTTTATGGATTCATCAACGAGAGGTTTTTGATTTGTTAGGTTAAGCATCCTTGGAATATTTGGACCATAAATATCAGCATCTAGTAACCCTACGCTTTTACCAGCCTGTGCTAGAGCTATTGATAAATTTACACTTGTGGTAGATTTGCCTACACCCCCTTTCCCAGAGCTAACCATAACAAAATGTTTAATATTTGGAGCTATATTTTTCTTTTTTGGAGCTTCTTGTGCAATTTGTGGAGTTTTAATCTCTACATTAACATTTTCAAATAGTTTTGTAATTTCATTTTGTAGTTTTTCTTTTACTTCAGAGTTATTTGACGGTATTTCTAAAAAGATTCCTATTTCTTTACCATTAATTGTTATGTCTTTTACAAAACCAAAATCAACAATATCTCTTTTAAAGTTTGGGTAGATAATATTTTTTAATTTATTTAATATTTCTTCTTTATTCATTTTATGCACCTTTATATTCATTAAAAATTGTTTGACTTATCTTATAACTACAAAATTTTGGACCACACATAGAACAGAATTCAGCCTCTTTAAATATATCTTGGGGGAGAGATTCATCGTGATATTCTCTAGCTCTATCACTATCAAGTGCTAAATTAAATTGTTCCTCCCACTTAAAAGCATATCTTGCATCACTCATTTTATCATCTCTTATTCTTGCATTAATCCTACCTCTTGCAATATCTGCAGCATGTGCAGCAATTTTATATGCGATTATCCCTTCACGCACATCATTTGCATTTGGAAGTCCTAAATGCTCCTTTGGTGTTACATAGCACAACATAGCAGCACCTTTCCACGCAGCTACACAAGCACCAATAGCACTTGAAATGTGGTCATATCCAGCTGCAATATCTGTAACAAGTGGTCCTAGGACATAAAATGGTGCTTCATTGCATAGCTCTTTTTGAAGTTCCATATTTCTTTCTATTTGATTTAGTGGGACATGCCCCGGACCCTCAATCATAACTTGAACATCTTTATTATAAGCTCTTTTTGCTAATTCACCTAACACTTTTAGCTCGCTAAATTGTGCTTCATCACTTGCATCAGCTAGACAACCTGGGCGAAGTGAATCTCCAAGCGATAGGCTAACATCATACATTCTACAAATATCTAAAATATCATCGAATGCTTCATAAAATGGATTTTGTTTGTGATGGTGCATCATCCAACTTGCCATTAATGAGCCCCCACGACTAACTATACCCATTTTTCTTTTTGCCACATAGGGTATATGCTCAAGCAAGAATCCACAATGTATTGTGAAGTAGCTAACGCCTTGTTTTGCTTGTTTTTCAATGGTATAGAGCATTTGATTGATATTTAAATTTAAGATATCATCTTTTAAGTCATGTAGTATTTGATATATTGGCACTGTGCCTATTGGAGCAGTGGAGTTAGCAATTACTGCTTCTCTTATCTCATCTAAATTACCGCCTGTGCTTAAATCCATTATTGTATCAGCACCATATTTTATAGCAGTTTGGGTTTTAATAACTTCATTTTCAATATTTTTTTCAATACTCGAACTGCCTATATTTGCATTAATCTTTGTTTTAGCAGCAATCCCTATTCCTATTGGGTTTAAATGCTTATGATTAATGTTTGCAGGGATTATTAGTCGCCCTCTTTTTATTTCATTTTTGATTAAATTAACATCAAGTTCTTCAGTATTTGCAACATATTGCATTTCTTTTGTTATTTTGTCTTGTTTTGCATAATATAGCTGGGTTTTTGCTTTACTCATAATTTTTACCTTATTTTAAAAATTTTTTCTCAAGTAATTTTAAAAGCTTAAAATTATCGTAAAATTTATAAAATAAAGCTTTAAAATTAAAAAGGTTGAAAAATTGCGTAACGATATTACTTTAATTATTATGTCAGCAGGAGAATCTACTAGGTTTAGGAAAAACTTAGGAATTAAAAAGCATTGGATTAGAATAGATTCTAAGCCAATTTGGCTATATGTTGCAGATAAACTTCAATTCCGCTATAACTTTAATAGAGTCCTTATTACAGCCCATAAAAGCGAAGTTAAGTATATGAAAAAATTTTGTGATTATGAAATTATTGAGGGAGGAGATAGTAGAAAAAAATCTTTACAAAATGCGCTAAATTTTGTAACAAGTGATTTTGTTATAGTTAGTGATGCTGCTAGATTTAACCTTGATTTTGATGTGCTAGATATGTTAATTAGCCAAAAATTAGATGAATTTGATTGCATTATACCAACTCTTAATATAGTTGATACAATCTTTATTGAGGAAAGTGGGGTTAAAAACTACATAGATAGAGATAATGTAAGATTAGTCCAAACTCCTCAAATATCAAAAGTTAACATTCTTAAACAAGCTTTGAGTTTAGGGGATTTTAGTGATGAGAGTAGTGCTATAAATAAAATAGGTGGCAAAATTCTAGCCATAGATGGCTCAAATAAGTTAAATAAACTTACATATTTTGATGATATTAAAAATTGTAATATAGATTCTAACGGTGAGATTCTAATTGGCTATGGCTTTGATGTGCATAAATTTTGCACAAATAAAAAGTTGATTTTGGGTGGAGTAGAAATTGATTGTGAATTTGGCTTAGAGGCTCATAGTGATGGAGATGTGATTTTGCATTCACTTTGTGATGCAATTTTAGGTGCTATTGGTGCAGGTGATATTGGCGAGTGGTTTCCTGTCGATGATGATAGATTTAATAATATAGATTCTAAAGTTTTATTAAAAGAAGTAATTGATTTTAGTAGAAGTGTTGGCTTTAGTGTTGTAAATGTAGATATTATGATATTAGCACAAATACCTAAAATCACACCTCACAAGGATAAAATGATATCTGTAATGAGTGCTATTCTAGGAATTAGTAGAAATTATATTAATATCAAAGCTACGACTATGGAGAAAATGGGCTTTATTGGTAGAGAAGAGGGGATTTGTGTTAGTTCTAATGTATCTTTAAAATATACACTTTAGGGTTTTTAGCCAATACTTTTAGAGTAATAAAAAATATTTATACTTACAATATACAAAATATATTGATGGAGTAGTAAGATATAAATAGAATATAGCATAATTAGTAGTGATTATCATTAATTAAAATAATAGAAATGATAATGATAGATATAAAAATATTATAGAAACTTTTTTTAATATTATTTAACTAATAGCTTTAAGAATCACAAGAATAGATTCTTAAATTTTGCTATATTATCTTAAGAATAAGATTTAATTTATTATATCAACAATACTTTTTAAAAACCTTTTTTTATTTTTCAAAAATGCTACCACCAAACTCTAGCATTAAAGAAGCCAGAATTACTCATAGACTTATCTCCAAACATTCCTAAATAATCAATACTAAATTCTGCTCTTTGGTTAATATTATAACCTACCCCTAGATTAATATAACCCAATACCCTATCTGTTTTTATATCATACTTAAAGCTATCATTTCCTATTTTTAGTATAGTATTTGGAGTAGTAGTTAGGACTTTTGCTCCAAGAATCGAGTTAAACAAGAAGCCATTATTAAATACTTTATAATAATTTGTATTTATATCAATATAAAATAGATTTTGTAACTGGCTATTATAATTTTCTACATCTGTATTAATGCTTGACATATTGATACCCTGATATAGCAGACCTAATTCTAACCCTAGTATACCATTTTTACCTAGATTAAAGTCTTTTCCATAGTATGCACTTCCAGCAAAGCCTATATTATTTGGTTTATAGCTTTTAGTAAGAAAACTAGCTTTTAGCTCATCAAGGAACATAAACACATCACCAATTACTTTTATATACATATCATAGAATAAGTCTAGTTTATAGTGTAATCCCGCATTGATAGTCATAGTGGTTATATTAGTATCCCATACATTTTCTTTTAGCTTACCATAACTAAAGCCAATGTGTGCTCCTAGTGTATTAATGCTTCCTAATTTACCATTGATACCACTTATAAAGCCATAATCAAGCCCAGAATAATCCAGCCCACTACTTTTATAAAAGCTAGTATGTGATACAAATGGAGTAAAGAAGAAGTATGAGCTAAGGTCGTTTCTTGATGTAGTAGTGCTTGATTGGTTTATTGTATTTGCATAATCTCTACTTGGCTTTTGAGCTTGTGGAGCTGGCTTTGGTGTGGTTAGATTTCTATTTTGTATATTTAGCCTATTATTGGTTGCTCTATTTCTATTTTCCCTTGCTTGTTGTCTTTGTGCTCTTGCATCTGCTATAAATATTGATTCTGTGGAATCTAAAATATTAGAATTTAAACTATTAGTATCTAAAATATCATTTTTGTAATAAAAGTTAAAATTATCTCTTAGTTCATTAATTGAAGCATAGGTATTATAGTTTCTATCTAGGGCTATTCTTTTAGCATTATTTTGCATAGCATTATTAAAAATTATAGATTTTGCTCTAAACATTATGCTATTCATAGATGCGGCTTCAGACTTTGCTATGCTATTGGCAGTTGAATTTTTAGTCTCTAAATCAATCTTAAAAGTTCCATCACTATTGCCTTTGGATATGTTAAATGTAGGATTATTAGTGCTTAGATGGTTAAGAAAATCTTTTGACAATACATTAGTTCCATCTTGGTATTGTAATAAATTATTATTTGCTTTAGAGGCTGCATCACTAAATAATGATTTCCCATCTGTATCTAACACTAGCTTTTCTATAAGGTATTCTTCATTAAAGCTAAAGCCATCAAGGGGATTAATAATGAATTTAGCATCATTAGTTAGTTTGGCATAGGTTTGATTAATATTTGTTGTTAATTTTAAAACTAGGTGAGACATATCACCACTACCTCTATCATAGTCTTCTTTTGTATATTTAGTAAAGTTATTAAAGGTATTATTATCTTCATTAATATGAAATTTATATGTGTTAAATGTAATAGGTTGAGATATTTGTGTACTTTCTCTAGAAGAAGCTACATGGTAATAATCAGAGGTATTGTTTTGCTCTGCTAGGTGAATTTCACCTGTATTATAAAAATTATCTATTCTTGCTCCTCGAACACTTGCAATTCCTACTATACCACCATATATTTTACCTGTATTATAAAAATTATCCATATCTACATACCCTCCAAAAGCAACACTTCCCTTTATTTCTCCTGTATTAATAAAATTGACTTTTATATTTCCTATGTAATTTTTAATTTCAACTGCATTTTTATCTCTACTTACATCAATAGTGCCATTATTTGTAAAGTTTAGAATAGATGAAGTAAAGTTAATATATACTCCGCCATTTTTATCATTTTTTATATTTCCATCATTAATAAATGATTTAATGTTTGTATTATCTAAATATATAGTATATAGGTTGTTACCAGTAGTGCTAGGATAGGTATTAATAATATCTCCATTATTGGTAAAGGTGTTAATATCACTGCTTGTATTACCACTTATTGTATTATTCCCTCCACTTGTTATATTGGTATTATTTGTAATACTAGTATATGAATTATTTATTGTTATACTTTCTTGTAGTGGTGTGCTTATAATACAATCACTATTTGCATTAGGGCATATATCAGATAAATTTTTAGCTTCTACTATATTTAAAAGCCCCCCCCCAATAAGTGTTAATGAGGTAATTACTTTTTTCATTACTCTTACTCCTATATTGGTATTTAGAAATTAATTTTATAATAATTAACAAAATTTAAACAAACATTTTTAAAAAGATTCGATATATTCTTTAATCTTATCTTTAATTTCATTCCTTATTTGTAACTTTAGAGTTAGTATGCTTAGTGGCATATCACAATCTTTTAGTTTAACTTCATCTTTTTTTGTTACTAAAAGTGATGTTGCACTATATTTTTTATAAGTTTGTTTAATATTTTTTAGATTAAAGTTTGAGTGATCATTTAATAGAATCTTAGCAACTATATTTGGTGGTAAAAATTCATCTAATCTAGCAGGATTAGCAATAGCAGTTAGTAGCAGCATTCTTTCTGTCTTATTTTCTACTACAACCTCTCTTTTATAATCTAATCCTTCTTTTAGATTTAAATCACCTTTGCAATATGGATTTTCTCTATAAATACCGCTTGGAATGGTGAATTTAAAGTATGGCTCTAGCTTTGGAGTTAGAATGATATTTAATTTTTTAAAATTAAATCTAAAGCCATCATCTAGAAAGATAGCCTTTGCCCCTAGCTCTTTTGCCTTTAAAATGCCTATTTTTCTATCCTTAGAGACTATCACACTAGCATTTTTTAGGCTTTTTGCTAATAAGTATGCTTCATCACCACTTTGGGCTTGTGTTGATTTTATCTCTCCATTAACTGATACTATAAGTAAGCCCTTGCTCTTTCTCTTATAACCCCTTGAAACTATGGCAATATTTTTATAATCTTTTGCGATCTCTTCTAAAAATGGTGTTTTTCCACTTCCCCCAGCAATGAGGTTTCCAATGCTAATTATTGGAATCTTAAAATCATAATATTTAGAGAATTTTCTTCTGATTGTAGCTGCAAAAAAATATAGAATTGAAATAGGTAGCAATGCTATGCTAAGGCATTTTTGAATGAAACTTGGATTATAAAAATATTTATCAATAAATCTCAATTTTATTTCCTTCTAAACTCACTATAATTTAGCAATTTTTGGCATAGATAGCTTGAATTTATTTTTCTTTATTCTATTTAGAATAGATTCTACAAATTCTAATTTAAAACCTAAATTTAGTAATTCTTTTTTGCTAAGCCCTTTATCAATGTATTTTAAAAGTTCATCAATATCCTTATATGTATAGCCTAAATCAGCCTCATCATTTTGTCCTTGAAATAAATCTGCACTAGGCTTTTTATTAATGATATATTCTGGCACTCCTATAATCTTTGCTAGTGCGAAAATCTCACTCTTATATAGCTCTCCAATAGGATTAATAGAATATGCTAAGTCCCCATAGATAGTCCCATAACCTAGCATTAACTCACTTTTATTACTACAACCAATAACCAATGAGTTATGCAAAAAACTCATATCATATAAAATACACATTCTGCTTCTAGCACATAGATTCCCTATCCTATGCAAGCTATATGAGCTATTATGAAGTCCTAGCGTTTGAATAAAACTTTGTTGCACTGAAGAAATATCGATTACTTCATAGTATAAACTTAAGCTACTTGCATATTTTATTGCATCTTGAGTATTAGTAGGATTAGTGCTAAGGGAGGGCATAATATAAGCTCTAGCTTTATCTTTAAATACTTCTGTGCAAAAATGTGCTACTACAGCACTATCAATCCCTCCACTTAAGCCAAATACCACACTGCTAAAACCTCTTTTTTTGCTTTCTTTATAAAGAAAACCTTTTATTTTATTGATTTTTTTTTGCATTATTATTCCTTCAAATTATTTTTTAAAGAATCTAAGATAAATCATATTTCTATAAATATTTGTCAGTTTTATTATTAAATCTCTTGCTTTTTGAAATTTTTTATATCTATTTTCTATATTCATTCTCCATTGTCCAAACCCTCTTCTATAAGCGAGATTTAGAGGTTTATTAAAGATGTTTGATAAAAATATAGCAAGATTTTTATCAAAATTTTCTTTATGATTTTTATCTTTGATTAAAGGCTCATTTAGCATTTCTAAATATGCTTTTTTATCATTATCAAGGTATTTTATAAAATCAATCATCTCTTTAATATCCCTAAAATTTACTAGATTTATAAATGCTTTAGGGTTAAAATCACTTACTTTATAGCAAGATTCCATATTCACCCCCCCCCACATATCATCTTTAGAATCTTTAGAGTAATTAGAATTTACACCACCCCAATATATGGGAATTGAGTTTGCAACTTTGGCGTGAATTATTTTTTCTGTTACATATCCATTTGTATATGAGTTTTCAAAGCAAAGATTAAATTTATAAGATGAGAGAAAATCTATTTTATCTTTTACATAAAATCCAATATTATTTTTATACTTTCCACCAGAATCTATCTTTTTATACTTGTTTAATTCTATAAAAGTTTCATTTCTTTTTTCATCAGCTTTTCCATTGCTAACAACGAATGAACAAAATTTTCTATTTGCAAATTCATTTCCTAAATTGCTTTTATTAAAACTTAGTTTAGAAAAATTACTATCTCTTAAATAGTATGGATACCTAAAATGCCTATCTTCAAAGTTTAGGTAATCAAAAGTTATTGCATAATCACAAAAGTTAAAATCAGCCCTACAATTTTCTACTGTATAAAAGATTCTAATACAATCATATTTAATATGTTTTGTTCCAAATACACTATATATTACATAATCCGGGCTAATTTCATCAACTATAAAATTAAATTTATCTCCAAGGATACTTTTTAAAAAATCTATATCATCATAACTTACTCCATCAATACAAGCAATTCTTATGTCTTTTTTCAAGCTCTATCCTTTAATTTTAATATTTTTTATTACACCTTCTTCCATATAAATAATTTTATTTGCTAGTTCAATTGTGCTTGGTCTATGTGCTATTAGAATTATGATTTTATCTTTGCGATTTAAATTTATTGCTTCTTTTATTAAATCTTCAGTTTTTAAATCTAGGGCACTTGTTACTTCATCAAGTATTAAAATATCAGGATTTTTATACATTGCTCTTGCAATTGCAATCCTCTGTCTTTGTCCTCCGCTTAAATTAGCCCCAAATTCATCTAATATTGTATGGATTCCATTTGGCATTTTTTCTACATATTCAAGCATTTGTGCTTCTTTTAATACTTGTATTACTCTTTTCTCATCCATTTTTTGCCCATAAGCTACATTGTTTGCTATTGTATCGTTAAAAATAAAAATTCTTTGTGTTACTATTGCAATATTTTCTCTTAAACTTTTTTGTGTGTAATCTTTGATATTTATATTATTTATTAAAACTTCTCCATTACTGCATTCATAAAGACGCAAAATTAAATTTACTAGAGTGCTTTTTCCGCTACCACTTTTACCAACAATTGCTGTTATTTCATTTCTCTTAAAATTAATGTTTATCCCTTTTAGTGCCACAATATCTTCATAATTAAAAAATGTATTTTTAAACTCAACTATATTTATTGGTTTTTTTAAATTTAATTTTCCATCATTAATTTTTGGGCTTTGATTTAGTATCTCATTAATTCTATCATTTGCTACAATTGCATTTTGCATATTTCCCCAAATATTAACTATACGTTTTAGAGGAGTGAAAATCATAAATAATGCTGTTGCAAATGAGCCAAACTCTTCTACACTTAATTGCCCTTTGCTAATTTGTGTTATTGCAATATATATTATAATAGCTAGGGCAATAGCTCCAAGAGATTCCATAATAGGCGTAGTAAGTTCACTATAACGCACAGATTTCATAGAGACTTTGAAAAATTGCTTATTTTGTTCCTCAAAATGTATAGCCTCAAACTTCTCTCCATTGCTAGCTTTGATTATTTCAATATTATTAAAGATTTCACTTAATTTTGCTGTTATATCTGCATTTTTTTCTTGTAATGTGCGAGAATATTTTTTAATTTTTCTAATAATCATATTTAGTGGAATAATGGAAAGAGGAATTACTACAAGCCCAAAAAATGCCAATTTTGGACTTTGATAAATCACTACGGCAACTAGCCCTATTATAGTTATAGTTTCTCTAAAAAATTCTGCAATATAATTTGATACAGCAGAGCGTATTAAGCTAATATCATTTGTTATCCTAGACATTAACTCTCCGCCATGCATTTTATTAAAAAAGCTTAGCTCTAAAGAAAGCATGTGATTAAGCATTCTATCTCTTATTTGACGAATTATATCTTGCCCAATATAATTCATAAAATATGATTGTATGTAAGTCCCACTTGCTTTTCCAAGATATAGAATAACGATTATTAAAGACATTCCAATTGCCAAGATATTATTTGTAGCTAAATCTTCAAATTTAAAAAACATAATATTTTGAGGGACTTTTCCATTTAGCGTCCCAAGCAAAGGATTTACCATATATGCAATTAGTGCATTGCAAATTGCAGTTAGAAGAGAACCAGTAATTGCGATTATAAATAACTTATAATGTCCTTTGATATATGGTGTAAATTGATTAAAAAACTTAATTAATATTTTCAAAGTTTTTATCCATAATTTTAAAAAGATACTTGAAAAATTATACAATAAATCAATTTTTTTTCATACAATATTTAGTTATGCTAAAATTTAAGTAATAATTTTCATTTTTTGGATTAGCAGGGAGTAATAATTTATGGAAGAATATAAAATTGATTATGAAGTTAAAACAAGAATTCTGTTACCAAAAATGTCAAAAGTAATAATGCTAAATGATGATTATACTGCTATGGATTTTGTTGTAGGTATTTTGAGGGAGATTTTTGCAAAGCAGCCAAGTGAAGCAGAACATATTATGCTAAAAATTCATACCGAAGGTAAGGGAATTTGTGGGATATACCCTTATGATATAGCACAAACTAAAGCAAGAGAAGCAAGAAGAAGATCAAAAGAGGCTGGATTCCCCCTTAGAATCTTAGTTGAAGATGAATAATTTAGGTGAAATTTATGTTAGATAAGAATCTTAATTTAATAATACAAGAAGCACTAGATACTGCAAATATGCTAAAACACGATATGATAACAATAGAGCATATTTTTTTAGCTTTATTAAACAATAATGATGGGGTTAAGTTTTTAACAGAGGTTGGTGCAAATATTGATGAGTTAAAATCTCAAGTAACACATTATTTAAAAACATTTTTAGAACCGAGCTTTGAGGCTACAAAGCCTGTTTATACTACAGCTTTAGAAAATGTTTTTGGAATTATGATAAATTTAGCAGATAATGCAAAGAAAGAATATATTGATATTTATGATTTATTAGTAGCTATTATGAGTGATGAGAATTCATATAGCACTCTTTTGTTGAAATCACAAAATATTTCAAAACTAGATATTTTGGAAGTATTAGTTGATAAAAAAGACAATAAGCAAGACAAAAAAGAGAATAAAAGTGAGCTAGATTTATATACAAGAGAGCTTGTAAAATTAGCAAAAGATGGCTTGATTGACCCTGTAATAGGGAGAGATAATGAAGTCTCTAGGGTGATTGAAATATTAAGTAGAAGAAAAAAGAATAATCCACTTTTAATTGGAGAGCCCGGTGTTGGAAAAACAGCCATAGCAGAGGGCATAGCACTAAAGATTGCGAATAATGATATTATAGATTCTCTTAAAAATTGCAAGATTTATGCCCTTGACTTAGGGTTATTAATTGCTGGGACTAAATATAGAGGTGATTTTGAGAAGAGAATGAAAATTATTTTAGATTTAGTTAAAAAAGATAGGAATGCAATAATTTTTATTGATGAGATTCATACCATAGTCGGTGCAGGTAGCTCTAATGGAGGTAGTTTAGATGCTTCAAATTTATTAAAACCTGCCCTTGCAAATGGCACTTTTCGTTGCATTGGGGCAACCACTTATAGTGAGTTTCGCAATCATTTTGATAAAGATAAGGCACTTTCAAGGAGGTTTGGAACTATAAATATTGATGAACCTAGTATTGATGTTTCAATAGAGATTTTACATTCTCTAGCACCTATTTATGAGAAATTTCACAATGTAGTTTATAGCAAGGATGCAATAGAATCTTGTGTTATTTTATCAAAACGGTTTATAAATGATAGATTTTTGCCAGATAAGGCTATAGATTTGCTTGATGAGGCAGGAGCGTATTATAAAATATATACTAAATCCATAAATAAAACTAAAAAAATTCATATTAATAGAAGTGATATTGAATATTTAATGACAAAAAATACAAAGATTCCAATTATTAAAAATAATAATGATGGAATCTTGCTAAAAAATCTAGTTAAAAAATTAAAAACAAGAATATTTGGGCAAGATAAGGCAATAGAAAATCTATACAAAAGCCTACTAAAAAATAAAGCAGGACTTGGTAATCCAAATAAACCAATAGGCGTATTTTTATTTACAGGACCAACAGGGGTTGGAAAAAGTGAGCTTGCAAAGGAATTATCTATAAATCTTAATATCTCTTTAAAAAGATTTGATATGAGTGAATATAGCGAACCTCATAGTGTATCAAAGTTTATTGGAGCTCCTGCAGGGTATGTTGGCTTTGACCAAGGAGGGTTATTGGTAGAAGCAATAAGAAAAGACCCATATTGCGTTTTGCTTTTAGATGAGATTGAAAAAGCTCATTCTTCAATTTATAATTTATTGCTTCAAGTATTTGATAATGCTTCTTTAGTTGATAATAGCGGCAATAAGGCAGATTTTAAAAATGTAGTAATTATTATGACTTCAAATGTTGGACAAGATGAACTTCCAGCACTTGGATTTAACAATAATGCCCCAAAAGATAGGGCATTAAAGGACTTATTTTCACCAGAATTAAGAAATAGATTAGATTCTATAATACATTTTAATTCTTTATCAAAATCACATTTAAAATTAATTTTACAAAAGCAAATTAATGATTTAAATATGAATTTAAAAAATATTAAATTATTACTTATGCCTAGTGCCTATGAGTATTTATTAAGCTTAGATTATGATAATTCTCTTGGAGCAAGGGAGATTGAGAGGATAGTAGATAATGAAATCAAAATTCCACTAAGTGAGATATTGTTATTTAATAAATTTAAAAAAGATACAATAATAAGAGTTACTTCATTAAATAATAAGTTAGAGTTTAAAAATATTATAAAATCTAAAGACGAAGTGAGGTTAAAATAAATTAATGATTAGGAAAATTGATACAAATTGGAAAATATGTGATGCCTTTATATGGCGTGGAGAGTATCTCCATCCTATAAGGGATTTTAATACATTTGATATGGATAAATTGATAGGAATTGATGAACAAAAAGAATTATTGCTTAAAAATACAGAATCTTTTATTAATAATAAAGGCGGCTTAAATGTTCTTTTGTATGGACCTAGAGGTTGTGGTAAAAGCACACTTGTTAGAGCTGTTTTTACAAAGTATTTGCAAACTAATTTAAAAATAGTTCAAATTTCAACACAAGATGTTTCAATAATCCCTATTTTTGTAGATGCTATGAGGATTCAGCCATATAAATTTATTATATTTTGTGATGATTTAAGTTTTGAGTCAGATGATAATTCATATAAAGCTCTTAAGGTTATTTTAGATGGTTCTATTGAGAGGATTCCAGATAATGTATTATTATATGCTACTTCAAATAGAAAGCATTTAATGCAGGAATTTCAAAGTGATAATACAAATACACAAATTATAAATAATGAAATTCACTTTCAAGATGCTGTTGAGGAGAGAATATCGCTTAGTGATAGATTTTCTTTAAATATACCATTTTATAAATCTAGTGTTGAGGAGTATTTAAAGATTGTGTCATTGTATTTTAATGATGAATTAAGCAATGAGCTTAAAACTAAGGCACTATCTTATGCTACGCAAAGAGGTTCAAAAAGTGGTAGGGTTGCACAGGATTTTTATAGAGCAATAAAAGTAGGCTTAATAAGGATTTAAAATGATTAGTAAATGTTTATTTCCAGCAGCGGGATATGGAACTAGATTTCTTCCAGCAACAAAAGCGATTCCAAAAGAAATGTTGCCGGTAAATACTAAACCATTGATTCAATATGGCGTTGAAGAGGCAATACAAGCAGGTTGCAATACTATGGCAATAGTTACAGGTAGGGGAAAAAGGGCGATAGAAGATCATTTTGATATAAGTTATGAGTTAGAACATCAGCTGAAAAGTGCTAAAAAAGAGCATTTATTAAAGGATATTAGAGAAATTATTGATAATAGCTCTTTTACATATATTAGGCAAAATGAAATGAAAGGTTTAGGTCATGCAATACTTACAGGAGAGAGGCTTATTGGTAAGGAATCTTTTGGTGTAATTTTGGCAGATGATTTATGTATTAATACAGGTTTGAGTGTTTTAGCACAAATGGTTAAACTATATGCTAAATATAAATGTTCTATTGTCGCAATACAGGAAGTAGAGGTAGAAAATCTCAATAAATATGGCGTAATTTGTGGTAAAGAAATTGAAAGTGATATTTTTGAAATATCAAATATGATAGAAAAGCCAGAACCCAAAGATGCTCCAAGCAATCTAGCAGTGATAGGTAGATATATCCTAACGCCAGATATTTTTGAGATTCTAAGAGATACATTACCAGATAAAAAAGGTGAGATTCAAATTACTGATGCATTAAATAAACAAGCGCAAGAAAAACGTGTTTTAGCATATAAATTTAAAGGTGTTAGATATGATTGTGGTAGCATTGAGGGATTTGTAAAGGCAAATGTAGATTTATTTAATAGTTTATAATAATGTATCAACCACTATATTTTTTAATATTTTATGCTATTAATATACTAGCATTTATCATAATCTTAATATTGTTATATATTTTTGTATTTTCTAATAATGAGTCTAAGCCCTCTCCTTCAAAAACTACATTAGATTTTTTATTAGAGCAGGTTAAAAATAGTAATAATAACAAGGAGATTTTAGATTCTGTTATGAGAGAGTTTTATTCACATTTTTATAATATCTATAAAACAAGCCCTATGATAAATACTTGGCTTTCTTTAATACAAAATATAACTATGTTAGATTATATGAGTGTTGAGCAAGTAGCAAAATTTAGAGATGACTTAATGAGTAAAAATAATAGTATTAAAAATGAAATAAAAATAGCTATTGGTGAGAGTTTAAAATATAGAGAAAATACAAAAAAGAAGAAATAAATGGATTATTTAGTAATTAAAGGAAATAATAAACTAAAAGGAAGTGTTAAAATAAGCGGAGCTAAAAACTCTGCTTTGCCGTTGATTGCAGCAAGTATACTTGCAAAAAAAGATATTAAATTCATCAATATTCCTAATATTACAGATATTAGGACTTTGATAAAGATTTTAGTAATGCTTGGAGCTTATAGTAGTGAGATTAATGGAAATGAGGTTGTAATAAATACAAATAATATCACAAATGTAAAAGTTATTTACGATATGGTGCGTAAAATGCGTGCTTCTATACTTCTTTTAGGACCTCTTCTTGCAAGGTTTGGTAAATGTCAAGTGAGTCTTCCGGGAGGTTGTGCCATAGGTGCTAGACCTGTTGATTTGCATATAAAGGCTATGCAAAAAATGGGTGCTAAGATTGATATTAAAAATGGTTATATTAATGCTACTGCTACAAATGGACTAAGAGGTGCTCATATAGTATTTGATAAAATAACGGTTACAGGCACAGAAAATGTAATTATGGCAGCAGCTTTAGCAAAGGGTAAAACAATAATTACAAATCCAGCCAAAGAGCCAGAAATAGTCCAGCTATGTGAGGTTTTAAGGCAAAATGGTGTTGAGATAGTTGGATATGGTAGTGATGAGATTACTATTATTGGCACAGATAGGGAGTTATTAGATATATCTAATGTTAGTATTATTCCAGATAGGATTGAAGCAGGGACATATTTATGTGCAGGTGCTATAACAAATTCTAATATTATTGTTAAAGGTGTTATTCCAAAACATCTAGAATCTATTATTAATAAACTTAGTGAAATTGGATTTAATTTTAATATTAATAAAGATTCTATAGAGATATTGCCATCAAAAGAGTTAAAATCTTTTGAGTTAAGCACAAGCGAATATCCAGGATTTCCAACAGATATGCAAGCACAATTTATGGCTTTAGCTACACAATGCAATGGAGTTAGTATTATTGAGGAGAAATTATTTGAGAATAGATTTATGCATATAAATGAGCTTCAAAGACTTGGAGCAAGTATTTCTTTGCTTGGAAGTATTGCTAAAATAAATGGTATTACAAAGTTAAAAGCAGCAGATGTAATGGCAACAGATTTGCGTGCTAGTAGTGCTTTAATCTTAGCTGGGCTTGTTGCAGATGGTGAGAGTGTAATACATAGAATATACCATCTTGATAGAGGTTATGAGAATATAGAGCAAAAACTATTAAACCTAGGTGTAAATATAAGAAGAGAAAAATAGTTAGGATTTTTATAGATTCTAGCTAGCTAGAATCTATAATAACTAAAACTCGATAGTTCCTGTTGAAGCTAGAGGAATGCTTTTGTTTCCATAGTCTGTAGAATTAGCATAAGAAGCACTTAAAAGTAGACAGAATGTCCCTGAACCACTGCCACTTACTCTATTAATATTTTGTGGTTGGAATTCTAGTGTTCCATTATTTGTATCAATACCTAGTATCATACCACAATAAACTCTTCCAGCTGTGCCATCGTTTAGAGTTCCATTACCCATAGGTCCAATTCCATTTGTAGTTGCTATTCCTATTATAGGATTATTGTTGTTAACTTGCCATCTACTTCTATCTAATCCACCAACTTCAATTAACCATTCACCCCAAGTAATCATATTACTTTTTGTAGGGTCATTTGGAGCTGGAACTTTGCTTGCTGTAGGGTCAATATTATCTGCAAAAACTTTAGCAACAACTGCTTTTTGAACTGAAGCTAAATCACTTCTTGCTGTTGCAACTTGTGCATCTGTCCTTGTAGCAACAAATCTTGGAACTGCTACTGCTGCTAAAACTCCTAGTATTACTATAACAAATACTAACTCTATCATACTAAAAGCATTTCTTTTCATTATATTGTCCTTTAATTTATAATTTTAATTTATAATTTTAATAAATTTCCTTTATAGATTTAAATAAATCTTAAAAGTAGAAGAAAAGAGGTTTTTATTATTGATATAATTCAGGTGATTCGTTAAGCATATATGTGCTAGTGTAGATGGCTATTGAAATTTCTAAATACAATATATTTTGTTTTTTATGGATAACTAACGGGAAAAATACCCTTATGCTAGCATCCAGTGAAGTTAGATTATTTATTAATTCTATGATATTATTAATACTGTTTGCATTTCCATATATTTTTATAGTATTGATTTTTATGTTATTTTCTAACTCTTTTGTTTCTAAATCTTCTAGTTTAGCATTTGATAGATATTTATTTACATAATTTTGTATATTTTCTATCTTAATATTACTTCTTAGATTTTTAAATATTACTGCATTTTCTTTTAATGTATTATTGTTATTTTTATTTAGCTGTCCTAGAGTATTTTTTACCTGCATATCTAAGTTATACATTTTTTTATATTCTGCTACTGTTGTTCTATAAGTATCTAACATAGGAATTAAGTAGAAAAATACACAAATAATAATAATATTAATATAAAGTATTAGGAATATTACATTCTTACCCCAATCAATTTCATTAATAATCTCTATAAATCTCATAATTAGTTTTTCTCTAATGTGCTAATAGAGGTAAAGTTATACCAGCCATTTTGTAATGGGAAGAAATCGACTCTGCTTGTTGTAAATACTGATTTTAATGGTGCTTGCAGTAAGAATGAATATGTCTCTCTTGTAGGGGTAATTCCTTTTATTACTAACTTCTTTTCTTCTAGTGAAATATATGTTATTGTAATTTGATCAGGTATTAGAGTAAATAATTTTAATAATGCATTTTTAAGTTCATTATTGTATTTGTTATTTGTAGAATCTAAATTTATTTCATATCTTAATCTTTCTATATTGCTATTTAACATATCTATATAGCTGTCTTGTGCATTTATATCAGCCTCTGAATGTTGTTGTGTAGTGGTTAATGCATCAATTTGTATATGAAGATAGATTCCATACATATAAATAATAACCACACTAAGTAATATATAAAATATCCATATTTTTGTTAAATGTGATATTATGGATTTTGGTAGAGGTGATGTGAAGCTATATTTCATAACCTTAGCTCCATTTTTACTAATTTTTCAATCTCATCACAAATATTGATTCTTAGAAATTGTGTATCAAGCATAATATTATTTGTTAAATATGTAATTGAGTTATCACTTATTCCACAAGCATCAAGTATCAATAGTTCTTCTATAAAATCACTTGCATATTTATCATCTTTATAAAAGCTATTTAGAGTATCTTTTATAATATCTATCATAGTATTTGCTATATTTAAGTCATTTAGACTTGATGTATTAGTATCTTGCTTATTATCAAACTCTTTTATGATAATATTCTCATCAATATCATTAATTTCTTCAAACTCAACTATACCATCACTTTTTTCTTCTATGTTATCTTGAATATTTAGGCTTTCTTTTTCAAACATTATGTAATTGCCAAAATATACACCATTAATATCTGCTATTAGAAGTGTACAAGAGCTATTATTTTGTAAAATATATAGTTTTTTTGCAGTATCTAGGCGATTTTTTACTTTTTCGTAAATAAAACAAAATGGAGAGAATATAAAATCAACCCCTTTAACTTTACTGAATTTACTTTTATATTTAGCCATATCTTCCTTATCTATATATACAAACCATTTTTTGCTTATAAGCATAATTATAAGTAGATGTGGAGTTAATGAAAATTTTTCAAATGAGCTTAATTTGTTACCATTTACTATACCTTGTCTTTTAACTCTAGCTATTGTTGCAATATAAGTAAATGGATATTTGTTTTGAATATATCTTATATATTTTGCTGCTTCTATTGGTAAATCATTATTGATTGTTTTGTAGGTTTTTTCCTCACTAGCTTGATTTGTATTTTGATATGTTGTTCTAACTTTGCAAGTTTGTATATCAATATCAATTGATATAATTACTTTTTGATATAACCTACTAAGAAATGACACAGCAATACCCTTTTAGACCTTAAAACTTTTGTGAAATTCTACACTTTTATATGTAAGTTTTAAATAAAAATTATGGGCTAGTATTAAAATTTTTAGTATTTAAAATTTTTTCATTTAGATATCTATAATTTTCACAAGCTCCAATTAACCCTCTATCACAAGCAATGCCATATAATTCTTTAGCTTTATCATAATTTTGTCTCACTCCGTTGCCATTTTCATACATTACAGCTAAATTATTACAACTACTTAATACACCGCCTTCGCAAGCTATATTTAGATATTTTACAGCATTGAAGTTATTTTTAGGTGTTCCATGTTTTCCTGATGCATACATATAGCCTAGGTTTGCACAACCTATTAAATCCCCCTGATTACAGGCTATAAAGTTTAAATCTAGTAATCCTAATTTATCCTTATTTAATCCAAATATATTGTAAGTATTACTTAATAAGCCTAAATTATAGCAGCCAAGAGAGCTTCCAGCATCACAAGCAAATTTGTAATATTGTAGGCTTTTAAAATAATCTTTTTGCACTCCTATTCCATTTGCATACATATATCCTAAGTTATTACATGCAAACACATCTCCACCATTACAACCAACCATATATAATTCACTAGCCATTAGTTTATCTTGTGGAATAGTATCTGTTCCATTATCATATATTGAAGCTAGATTTGAACAAGCAAGGGCATTTCCACCACTACAAGCTTTTTTATAATAAATTAAGGCTTTTTGGTGGTCTCCATTTGTCCCAACAGCATACATATACATTAAGCCACTGCCCAAGCAGCCATCTGCATCTCCAATTTCATCACAGGCTTTTTTAAATAAATTAAAAGCTTCAGCATAATTTCCTTTTTGGGCTAGTGCAGTAGCAGCGTTTGTAGCAGATGAAGTTGCAAGTAAGAATGAGCAAGATAAAATAAAGCATATAAGGTGTTTCAATGATATTCTCCAAGTATGATTTATTAATTAAAGTAAGCAAAAATAGTGCCAAAGATATTATAGGCTAGAATATTAAAATAAATATTTTATGCCAGCATTTATAATAGCATAGTTTTCAGATATTGCCCTAGAATTAATCTTAGACCTAAGTATTGCTGCCTTAAAACCAATATTTGCAGTAATATTTAATATGTCTTCAATCACACTAAAGTCCCCTCCAGCTATTACCCAAGCATAATCTTTATATCCACTATATTTTGCTATTTCAAATTTTGTGCTATCTCCTATGAAGTTCATAGTAAGTCCATTTGAGCTATTTAGGATAAATTGTTCTATTTTTGCTTGTATGTAAAAATAATATAGTTTTTTAATTATCACTCTATATTCTAAGCCTAGCTCAAGGCTAATTTCTGTGCTATTTGTGGTATTTATATTTCTTGCATATTCTCCATTTTCTTTATATGATGGAGTAATTGCATAGTATAAGTTTATTCCGCCAAATGGCTTTATATAGTTTTCTTTATAGATATTAAATAAATATCCATAATTTATATTTCCATTCAATCCAAAGCTAAAAATATTTGAATCTTGAATTTTGTCTAAAAAATTATTTTTAAACCCACTAAATCCAAAATTAAAATTAAGATTAAAGTCAATTTCAGAATTTAGTATATATACTCTACCATATCCGCCAATCCCTAGATTATGAGATGAGGTATTAATCACTCCATATGAGATATTACCACCAATTATTATATTATTATTAATTTTTTTATCATATCCTGTAATTATTCCATAAGTATTTGCATTTTTTTTATCAAATTTCCCAAAAATCCCAAAGATTGAGGCATATAAGTTATTATCATAATCTAGTATTTGATTGTATTTTAACTCTACTGCCTCTTTTTCTTCATCTTTAGTTTCTTCTTCAATTTCATCTTTAAAATTTTCTTTTAGATATTCTTCAAATTCTTCATCAATGGAATCTTTAGTTTTTGTAAGCTTTATTAGATCATTTTTTTGTTTATTAAAGCTATAAGTTGGTGCTATTATCTTAGTTTTTTGACTCAATAAAATAGGTGTTGTTTTTTTATTTAATCTATTTAAGTTTGAGAGGGTATTTGCTAATTGTATTTTATTATTTTTTGCATTATTTCTTGCTACATTATAGTTAGAGGATTCTAAGTTATATGCTACTTGTGATGGGTTTGAGAGAATTTTTGCGAGTATTTCGTTACTATTGATGCTTTTAAGAGAATTTAGCATATTAGTTGTTTCCCCAAGCTCATTTAGTGCTTTAGGGGATAGTATGGAATCTAGATTTTGATTTTTAATATCATTTTGTGGAATCGCAGTAATTATAAAGTATCCATTTTGAATGCTTTGTTTAAAATTAATATAATCTTTATTATTTAAATTATCTTTTATATTGCTTTCTATTGTTATATTATTAATATTACTGCTATTTGTTTTAATAATCCTATATTCTTTACCAAAGACTAAAGCCTCATTGCTAAAATCTAGATTTAATTTAGAATCTAATAAAGCATTTATAGTTGTAAAATTTAGTTCGCCATTATAGCCATTGATATATTTTATCGTTCCATTTCCCCAAGATAGAGTATCAGCACTAACTGATGAGCCTTTATAAGATGTAATTATTCCTTTATTATTATCTAATATTTGGCTTTTGATACCGCCACTATAAATATTTATTACACCATTATTTGTTAGTGTTTCTGTATTGATATTTGAAAAAGATTCTAAAACACCTTGCTCTTTATTTAATAACGATTTACTTATTGTTAGGTTTCCTTGTGCTAGTGTGATTTTACTTTTATATTTATTAGTTTGAGTGCTATTTCCATTAATTAGATTTGTTATTGTAGTATTGCCATTTATATATATGCATCCCTCTTTGTATTGTTTATCCCCTATGGGATTACCATCTTTATCTGTAATATCTTTAGCTAAGATTTGATTTGTTAAATCTCCATTAATACTTCCATCACTTATATTGATAATCCCGCCATTATTGTTGATATTCCCTGTTATATTTCCACCTTTTATATTAAAATTACCATCATTATTTATATTGCCTTTTATTGAACCAGAATCTAAACTAAAAGTTGCATTGCTGCTATTTAAAATATCTGAATCTATACTTGCTCCATGAAGCCTTATAACTCCTGTATTTTCTAAAGTATTTTTCTCTCCATTACTATTGTTCCTTGTTATTTTTAGAGTTCCACTTTCTAAATCTAGGATTCCACTATTGTTAAATGTGATTTTAGAATCTATACTTCCACCTTGTAGATAAAAAAAGCCACCATTATGCGCACTAGCTATTAGACTGCATTGCTTAGTAGAATCTCCATTACAAGGACATATTGAATCTTGTTTTTCTTCACATTTTATTTGTGTCTGTCCTTTTATATTTAGTGTGCTATTTTTTAAATATGTATGTGAATATATACCACTATTTCTAAAACTATTAACATCTAAATTTTGTTCTATTATTAGACTTCCTTCGTTATTAAAATTTTTAACACTAAATTTAGGAGAATTGTTATTAATATTTAATGCTGTAAAATTTATAAAATTATCTGTATTTATACTTCCATTAAATCCACTTAAATTACCGTAATGTTGAAAACTACCATCTTGTATTGTTCCATCTCCATTAATAGAGCCATAATTATAAAATGTAGCATCTTTGCTTATTTTTAGGGTTGAGGTTAGGTTTAAAGTTTTTTGATTATTAAAACTTTTATTTATGATATTTGTTCCGCTAATAATGGTAGTAGAATTATTATTTACCAGATTGCTAAAAGTATTATCTCCACCAGCAATAATTATACTTCCGCCATTTATTATATTTTCTAGTGTGTTAGTTCCATTATTTATATTAATATTTGTATTATTTGTTATGTTTGTAAAAGTATTATCTCCACCAGCAATAATTATACTTCCGCCATTTATTATATTTTCTAGTGTGTTAGTTCCATTATTTATACTTGTATTAGCTCCATTTTCATTTGTAAGAGTATTTATAGTGTTTATTCCTTTATTAATTATTATTTCTTTTTGATTATCTAAAGAAGTAATATTGCTAGTTCCATTATTTAGAAGTATTATTCCAGCATTTTTTATATATTCTGCCTTAAAGTTAGGATTATCTTTAGTGCCACTTCCACTAATTGTTATATTAGCATCCCCACCACTTTGACCTGAAATCATTATATATTTACTATATAAGCTACCACCATTGCTTATATTAATAGCACTTGTATTTATATTAAAATACCCGTTAGTTGCGTTTGTATAGTTTATATCTACTTTACCTCCGCTTATACTAAAAGTCCCACTGCCAAGTATCAATTCTCTAACATTTTGTCTGAATGTTATATTTAAATTTCCTCCTGTAATGCCATTAGTAGAGTTTAATATCATTTTGTCATTTTTTACTTGATAATTTACATTATCTACATTTGTTATTTGAGGGCAATATATAATATTATTATTTTCAGTGCATTCTTTAGAATTTACTACTGTTAATAACGCAATTATTAGGGCAATTTTATACCTTAGCAAGATTTATTTCCCATAGTTTTTATATTTCCTTTATTCGCTTCTTAGTGTCGTTAAAGGGTCTATTTTTGAAGCTTTTAGTGAGGGATAATAAGATGATAATATTACTATTATTATTGCTCCAAATATAACAGATAATATATCAATTACTGATATATAAAGTGGTAGTTTAGAGCTGCCATATACATCTGCAGGAAGTGATATGATAGGAAATGTATTTAATATAAAAAGCACTATTATTGCCAATATCACACCAAATATTATTCCACTAAATCCTATTGTGTTACCAAGCCAAAAGAAAGTTTTTTTAATATCTTTTTTACTAGCCCCAAGAGATAAAAGTAGTGCTATTTCTCTCCTTCTAGTCATAATAACCATCATAAGAGAACTGATTATATTTAAAGAAGCCATTATTATAATAAGCATTAGAACTATAAACAAAGCTCTTTTTTCCATTGCAATAGCACTAAAAAAATTACCATTTTGTTGCCACCACCCAACTACCCCAACCCCATTAGGAACAAAGCCTTTAATAGCCTCAATATCACTCATAGGGTTAGTAGAATATATATGGATTCCATCATAGATATTTTCATTAAATCCTCTAATTTTTTGCAATGTTTTAATGTCTATATACATATATCCTTCATCATATGAGTTTAAGCCAGAATTAAATGTGCCATTGATTTGAAATTTTTTCATTTGAGGGCTTAGAGTCATACCATTTGCTTGAAGCTGTGTAAAAATCAGTGTAAGTTTAGAATCTAATTTTAAAGATGACCCTTTTAATGCTCTTTCTCCTAAGATAATGCTGTTTTGATTAAAGGTTTTACCTTTATTGCTTTCACTTAAGACTTTATTAATTTCCATTTCTTTATCCCAATCTATGCCATAAATTAATCCAGCATTTAGGTTAGAACCTATTTTTGCAGCACCTTGAGAGCGAATATATGGGCTAAATTTTAGATTTGGAAATTTAGATTCTAATTTTTCTAATAACTCTAAATTTATAGAATCTTTTTTGGTTGCAAATATAGTTATAGGATAATTCATAACAAAAAGCCTATCTTCAAAGTGCTTTATCATTCCCTCCATTATTGCCATAGCAACAATAAGCACCATAATCCCAACTCCAACACCAAGAAAGGCTAAAATAGCAGTAATTGAAATAAATGGCTGCGTCTTATCAAATCGTAAGTATTTTAAAACTAAAAACTTAAATAGCAAAATTTACCCTTATAAAATTTGGCTGTATTATAGCTAATTTTACCTTTTCTTAAAGAAGCTTGATTTGTTTAATATTACTATAAATTACATATATCCTTCTTTTCTAAGAGTCTCTAGTGTCCCTCCGCCTTCTTTATCCTGTGCTCTGCCACTTCTTTCTGCTATATCTTTAAATTTACCACTAGTTAGTTCAGCTATTATTTCTTTTGGATTTTTGCTAGTTGATTTAACAGGAGATGTGCAAGGATAACACCCAAGAGATCTATAACGTTCTCCATTGCCTTGGTCAAAATATATGGGGATAACAGGTATATTTTCACGTTCTATATATTCCCATATATTTAATTCAGTCCATTCTAATAGTGGATGCACACGCACGTGAGTTCCCGGGGCAAACTCTGTTTTGTATAGATTCCATAATTCTGGTGGCTGACTAGATGCGTCCCATTCGTGTTTATTGTCTCTTACTGAAAACACCCTCTCTTTGCTACGACTCCCTTCTTCATCACTCCTAACACCTACAATTACAGCATTATAAGGCTCTGCATTTGCTATTACACTCCAAGTATTACTTATGGGCTCATATACTTTTCTTTCCCAACTGCCATCAAGAGTGTGGTTTAGGGGTATAGTTTTTAGATTTTTACAGCAAACAATTCTATCAGTTACTCCATCTGGAAATGTTTCTTTTAAATTTAGAGCCTTTTTATTTTGCCCTACTATTAGGCGTAATTGTAACTCTTTTGCAATTCTATCTCTATAATCGATCATTTCTGGTATTTTATATCCTGTATCAATATGTATCAACTCAAAAGGAACATGACCAAAAAAAGCTTTTTTTGCTAACCATAATAATACTGTTGAATCTTTACCAATACTCCAAAGCATAGCAATATTTTTAAATGATCTATAAGCTTCTCTTAAAATAAATATACTGTGATATTCTAATTGTTGTATCTTATCCATATTTGTTCCTTTTTTAAAATTGATGAGGAAAATATTTTCTTAATAGACTAAATAATTCATATTCAAAGTCTTTATTTACATTTTCTTTAAAAGTATTTTGTTCATCTTCTTCTATAATATTTAATATAATCCCGCCTGCTACTGCATCATAACCATCAACTATTACAAATCTTCCTAATGTTTGATTGTCTTTAAAAGTGCATAATGCTACTTTATTTTTTAATCTTAGAATAACGCTTCCAACTTCATTTTTATAGAAAGCCTCTTCTTTTTCTTTAATTTCTTCTTCCTTTATACTAAATGCTCTTTTTATTGATTCTAGTGATGTTTTTACCTTTGCACTTCCTAGCTTAAATAGATACTCTTTCCCTTTTATAAGTGGATTATTTCCTAGCCATATTAGATTGACTAGTATTAAAGATGCAGGTTTTAAGATTTTATTTTTATAATATTCATTTTCTAAAACAATAACTTCTCCATTTTGCACATAGATATCTTCGTTTAAAGATATTCCTACTGCTTCATTTGCTTGAATGATATTTTTATTAGGAGAATTCCATACTTCAAAATTGCTAATTGTGGCACTCTTAAAAGATGGTAGAAATAAAACCTTATCTCCAAGTTTTGCTTTGCCACTTGCAACGCTTCCTGCATAGATTCTTCTATCATCATTATTATTGCTAAAGCGATAAATATCTTGTAAAGGCATCATAAAGTTTTTGCTAGAGAGTTCTTTTTCATTATGTAAAGAATCTAATTCTTCTAGCAAGCTTCTACCTTCATACCAAGGTATTTTAGAGCTTTTTGTAACTATGTTTTCACCATTTCTAGCAGATACTGGCACAACAGATAAAGGAGATAAATCAAGCGTAGATAGAAAGTCTAAATATTTATTTTTCAAATCTTTAAAGATTTCTTTGTTGTAGTCAAAAATATCTAATTTGTTTATTACTACAATTATTTGAGAAATACCAAGTAATGATAATATTATCCCGTGACGTTTCGAGTTTTCTGCAATTCCATCTTTTGCATCAATTACTAAAATTGCAGCTGCAGCTCTACTTGCACCACTTAGCATATTTCGTAAGAATTCTATATGACCGGGGGCATCAATAATTACATATTCTCTTATATTGCTTTTAAAAAAGATTCTAGCTGAATCTATGGTAATTCCTTGTTTTTGTTCATCTTCTAGTGCATCTAAAAGCATAGAGTATTCAAACAGACGAGCATTCTTTTCACAAGATAGTTTAATGTTATCTAGTTTTCCTTGTGGTAAAGAGTTAGTATCTGCTAAAAGTCTTCCTACTAAAGTAGATTTTCCGTGATCTACATGTCCTGTAATTACAATATTCATTCTATCAAAATGCTGCATTATCGTTTCCTTTAATTAAATTTAATGAGAGTGTAAGCCACATTCTTTGTGATTAGGATTTTCCCACCACCAACGACCTGCACGAATATCCTCACCTTCTTTTACTGCTCTTGTGCAAGGAGTGCAACCTATACTTTTAAAGCCTTTTTCATATAGTTTATTTATAGGTAAGCTGTAATTTTTTGTATATTCCCACACCTGTTCATCACTCCAATCAAACAATGGATTAATTTTATAAATGCCAAATTGTTTATCAAATTCTAGTAGTTTTGTATCAACCCTAGTAACAGATTGTGCTATTCTAATGCCACTTATCCAAGCTTTTGAGTTTTTAAGAGCATCTTTAAGAGGAACTATTTTTCTTTCATAGCAACATTGTTTTCTTTTTTCTAAGCTTTCTCTCATTCCAAATTCACCAATAGTTTCATCAATTATTTGTAGAGATTTTTTTGTTGGACTATAAGATTTAATATTGATATTAAAAAAATCCTCAATAATGCTTTGGTATTCTAAACTCTCTTTAAATAGTTTATGTGTATTTAGTGTAAAAAATTCTATATTTTTAATTCCTGTTTTTATTAATAAGTCAATAGTAATTACATCTTCTATTTGGTGTGAGAAAGCTAAAGAGATCTTTCCATCAAACCTTATTAATGTTTCTTGTAGCCTTTGAATGCTTTTATTAAATAACATAATTACTCCATTGTTGCTCTTTATCATCATATGTTTTTAAAGATAAGAATTTTATATATACAAAATATGATGCTTTTTGCTTTATTAAATCAAAATGTGATTTTGAGATTTCAGCTTCAATAATATCACCAGTCTCTAAAATTTCTAAATTTAATCTCACTATAGCTCCTAAGATTCTATGGCTTATTATTTTAACTTTAGTAGTATTATTTTCTTCTTTCAGGCAAACTTTTATTTCGTGTGGGCGTGCAAAAATAATATTATTTGCTTTATTATCTAGCACTATACCATTAGAATCCATTCTCCCAGAAAATAAATTAACATTTCCTAAAAAACTATATACAAATGGATTTACAGGGTGTTCATATACTTCTTCTGGTGTTCCTACTTGTTCAATTTTGCCTTTATTCATCACTACAATTTCATCACTTACTTCTAAAGCTTCTTCTTGGTCGTGCGTTACAAATATGCTTGTAATATGGATTTCATCGTGTAATTTTCTAAGCCATCTTCTTAATTCTTGCCTTATTTTTACATCTAATGCTCCAAAAGGTTCATCAAGTAATAACACCTTTGGTTCAATCGCCAAAGCTCTAGCTAAAGCTACTCTTTGCTTTTGTCCTCCACTTAATTCACTGGGATATTTATTTGCCATTCCTTCAAGTTGCACCATTGATAATAAAAACTTTACTTTTTCTTTAATTTTTTCTTTACTTAGGCGAGTTTTTTTTGGTGCAATTTTTAGTCCAAAAGCTATATTATCAAAAACATTCATATGTTTAAATAATGCGTAATGTTGGAATACAAACCCAAATCCTCTATCTTTTGTATGTTGATTTGTGATATTTTTATTAAAAAATATAATATTTCCACAATCACTTTGTTCTAATCCAGCTATAATTCTAAGCAGTGTTGTTTTTCCAGAACCACTAGGACCTAGAAGTGCAGTAAGATTTCCTTCTTTGATATTTAGATTAATAGAATCTAAGCAAGTAAAGTCATCAAACTTTTTACAAATATTTTCTATTACAATTCCCATTTCTTTAACCTTTATTATTATTTTTTTTATTAATAAAATATTTTAATATTAATGTTAAGATTCCTAAAAATGTAAGCAAGCTAGCAATAGCAAATGCGGTTATATATTCATATTCGTTATATAAAATTTCTATATATAAAGGCATAGTTGTAGTAACTCCTACAATTTTACCACTAACTACTGCAACTGCACCAAATTCTCCCATAACTCTTGCGTTTGTTAAAACCATACCATAAAACACACCCCACTTAATGTTTGGTAAGGTTATTAAGAAAAATGTTTGCCAAGCATTCGCTCCAAGGCTTAATGCTGCTTCTTCTTCCTCTTTTCCTTGTTCTTGCATAAGTGGAATTAACTCTTTTGCTACAAAAGGAAATGTAATAAAAGCACTTGCAAGAATGATTCCGGGTAATGCAAATATTATCTTAAAACCAGCATCTTCTAAAATCTTGCCAAATATTCCGCTATTGCTAAAAAGCAAAACAAACATTAATCCAACTATTACGGGTGAAATTGCAAATGGAATCTCAAGTATTGTGTTAAGAATATTTTTTCCTTTAAAATCAAACTTAGCAATTAAATATGCAATCAAAATACCAAAAAAAGTATTAATTGGTAAAACAATAATTGCAACAATTAATGTTAATTTTATAGCTTTTATTGTGTTTTCTGCATTTATGGCTTCTATATAGCTACTTATACCTCCGCTAAAAGCTTCAATAAAAAGCGTTATTAAAGGTAATATTAAAATCATTCCTAAAAAAGTTAAACTTATACTAATACCTATAAATTTTAAAAATTTTGGTTCACTATTCATTTTCTATTCCAATTTTGTAATATATTAATCAAAAAAAGTAATATAAAAGATATTACAATCATAAATACTCCAATTACACTAGCGCCTATATAATTATGAGATTCTATTTTTCCAACGATAACTACAGGTAAAATTTGGCTCTCAAAGGGTATGTTATTTGAAATAAAAATTACAGAGCCATATTCTCCAAGTCCTCTAGCAAAAGCTAATGCAAACCCCGTTAAACAAGCAGGAAGTAAAGATGGTAAAATAATATATATAAATGTTTGTATGAAATTTGCCCCAAGACTAGATGCCGCTTCAATACTTTGAATGTCTAAGTCTTTTAATAGTGGTTCTAATGTTCTTACTACAAATGGCAAACCTATAAATATAATTGCTATTGTTACTCCAAAAAAACTTGCGTTTGTGCTATCAAATCCAAAAATTCCTAAAAATTTACCAATTATACCTTGATTTGAGATTAAATATGCAAGCGAGATTCCAGCTACTGCAGTGGGTAATGCAAAAGGCAAGTCTATCATAGCATCTATAAGTTTTTTTCCAAAAAAATCATAATTTACTAATGTCCAAGCAATGATAAATCCAAAAATAAGATTAATAAAAGCAGCACAAAATGACACACTTAAAGAAAAGTATAGAGCATTTAATACCTGCCTATCTGCAATGGTATTATAAAATTCCTTAGCTCCAATTTGAATGCTATATAAAACAAGCACTATAATTGGGATAAATACCAATAAGCTCATATATAAAATACCAAGCCCAAAGCTTAATTTAAAGCCGGGCAATACGCTTGGTTTTACAAAAGGTTTTTTGTTTATCATTTGGTTTGTTTAATTGTTTCAAAAATTTTATCAAATATCCCACCATCACTAAAATGCTCATCTTGAGCCTTTTGCCACCCACCAAAAGCACTAATATCAAATAGTTCTATTTTCTTAAATATATTTTGATATTGTTGTAAGATTTCTTTATCTATTGGTCTATAATAATTTTTAGCTATAATTTCTTGTGCTGGTTTTGAATATAGATAACTTAAATATTCTTCAGCTACATTTCTAGTTCCTTTGTTTTCTACAACGCTATCCACTATTGCCACAGGAGGTTCTGCTAAAATGCTAATTGAAGGGGTTATTACATCAAACTTGCTATTTCCAATTTTCTCTAGTGCCAAGTAAGCTTCATTTTCCCAAGCTATCAATACATCGCCAATTCCACGTTTTACAAAAGTATTTGTAGCTCCTCTAGCACCTGTATCTAAAACAGGAACATTTTTGTAAAGATTAGTCAAATATTCTTTTGCTTTCTCTTTATCGTTATTATATTTTTTAAGTGCATACCCATATGCTGCTAAATGATTCCACCTAGCCCCGCCAGAAGTTTTTGGATTAGGGGTGATTACCTTAATATCATCTCTAATCAAATCATTCCAATCTTTAATCCCTTTAGGATTGTTTTTTCTAACTAAAAAAACAATTGTAGAAAAATAAGGAGTGCTGTTATTTTGCAACCTTTTTTGCCAATTTGAATCTATTTTCCCACTCTTTTTGCTAATTATATCAATATCATAAGCTAAAGCTAAGGTTACTACATCAGCAGGAGCACCATCAATAACATTTCTTGCTTGAGTTCCAGAACCTCCGTGAGATTGAGATATTGTTACTTTGTCTCCTGTTTTTTTATAGTAATATTCTTCAAATATTTTATTATACTCTTTATATAATTCTCTTGTTGGGTCATAAGAAACATTAAGTAGAGAGTAGCTAGCAGCAAAAATATTGTTAGTAAATAAAAATATAATTCCAATTATTAAAAAAAATATATTATTTAAGTTGTAAGTTTTCATATTAATTCTCCAAGTATTATTTTTAAATTTTATTAAACTGATGTAAATTGTAAATTTACGATTATAAATTTACTTACATAAAACTTAAAATAATATTAAAATTATACATATTTTTTTAAATTCAATATGAAATTTTATTTTATTGCAATGTTAGAGATATCAAAATAATTATTTTTTTAAATCACTTAATTATAAAAATTTATAGAAACTAGATATAAAAATAACAATAAGCAAGAAGGTTAAAAGATATTCTTTTGTAATGATAATTGCAAGTGAATTTTGTCGCTTTTATCTTTTAAAGCTAATAGTTATTTATTAAGTCACCTTTTTTAGGACCACTTTTTCCATGACATAATTTATATTTTTTACCACTTCCACAAGGGCAGGGTTCATTTCTTGCAACTTTTTTGCTTTTTACTTGGTTTGTGTTTTGTGCAGAATCCTTATTAAAAGATAAACCATTATTTTGATTTTCTAGTTTTTGAAGCATCTGTTTTGCTCTCTCTTCATCTTCATTACTTTTTTCTCTTAGCTTAATTATATGAATCATTTTTGCACTTTCTAGCTTTAGATTATCTTTTAATTCTAAAAATAGATTGTAGCTTTCTTTTTTATATTCTACCAATGGATCTTTTTGATTATATCCTCTAAGTCCAATTCCTGTTTTTAAACTATCCATTAGATATAGATGTTCTCTCCAAGTATTATCTAGCACTTGTAGATATACTATTTTTTCTATTTCACTTCTTTGTTCGTTTGTAAGCACACTCATTTTTTCTTCATAAGTTGAATTTAACTTATCAATTATTATTTTTTTATTTTCTTCTGCACTATTAGCTAATTTTACATTAATTCCAAAGTCTTCTAGTATTTTTGTTTTTAATCCATCGTTATTGTCTGTAAAGTAGCTAAGTATATTGTTAATGCTAAATTCTGTATCTTCAGCAATCTTTTGACTTAAATCATAAGTTTCATCAAGTAGTTTATTTCTAAATTGATAAATAATTTTTCTTTGTTCATTTGCAACATCATCATATTCTAATATATGCTTTCTTGATTCAAAATGTAGATTTTCAACCTTCTTTTGTGCATTTTCAATAGAGCGGGTTACAAAACTAGATTCTATATGTTCTCCATTTTTTAGACCTAGTTTTTCCATTACACCTTTAATTTTATCACTTCCAAATATTCTAAGTAAAGAATCTTCTAAACTAAGGTAAAATTGGCTAGCACCAGGATCTCCTTGCCTACCACTTCTACCACGAAGTTGGTTATCAATTCTTCTACTTTCGTGCCTCTCTGTGCCAATGATATATAGCCCACCTAAATCACGCACATCTTGTTCTATTTTTATATCAACACCTCTTCCTGCCATATTTGTGGCAATAGTTACTGCCCCTAACCTTCCTGCATCTTTTATAATTTCTGCTTCTTTAGTATGATGTTTTGCATTTAGAACTGTGTGAGGGATTCGGCTTTTTTTTAGTATTTCATGTAGAATCTCACTTTTTTCTATGCTTGCAGTTCCTATCAAAATAGGAATACCTTGCTTGTGAAGCTCAACAACCTTAGCACATACTGCATCAAACTTTTCTTTTTCGCTTTTAAAAATTAAGTCATTATAATCTTTTCTAATATTTGGAACATTTGTAGGGATACTTATAACATCAAGATTATATATTTGTAGAAACTCTGTTGCTTCTGTTTGGGCTGTTCCTGTCATACCAGAAAGCTTTTTATACATTCTAAAATAATTTTGGAATGTAATATCTGCTAAAGTTTGAGATTCTTCTTTTATATCTACCATCTCTTTTGCTTCAATTGCTTGATGCAACCCTTCACTAAATCTTCTTCCTTCACTTAATCTTCCTGTAAATTCATCAACTATTACTACTTCATTATCTCGCACAACATAATCTTTATCTTTTAAAAATAGGTAATTTGCCTTTAATGCTTGGTCTAGGTGGTGGGCTAGTGCAGCATTTTCAATATTGTATAAATTTTCTACTTTGAATAATTCTTCTGCTTTTTTAATTCCTTCTTCTGTGATTAAAATAGCACGATTTTTTTCATCAACACTAAAGTCAGTATCTTTTAGCATTTTTTGAGCAACATTATTTGCAAGCCCATAGTTTTCTAATTTCCTATTTGCAGGACCAGATATTATAAGGGGTGTCCTAGCTTCATCAATAAGGATAGAATCTACTTCATCTACAATTGCAAAAAAATGTTCTTTTTGGAATTGATTTTTTAAGGAGAATTTCATATTATCACGCAAATAATCAAAGCCAAATTCATTATTTGTGCCATAAATTATATTACAACTATATTGTTTTAATTTAGATTCATCATCTCTCTCATCGCCTGTAATTACTCCAACTCTATATCCTAAAAATTCATATAAAGGTTTCATTTCTAAAGCATCTCTTTTTGCTAGATAATCATTCACAGTTACTACATGAACACTTTTATCAAGCATTGCGTTTAGAGCTACTGCAAGTGTTGCTACCAAGGTTTTTCCTTCTCCTGTTTTCATTTCAGCAATTTTACCTTCGTGCAATACCATACCACCTATAATTTGGACATCAAAATGTCTCATATTTAAGATTCTTTTTGAAGCTTCTCTAGTGATTGCAAAAGATTCTATTAAAGCATTATCTAAGGCAGCAATTCCATTTTTCTCGTAGTTTAATTTAGTTTCATTCTTTAGCTTCTCAAATAAGATTTGTAATTCTTCATTGCCTAGATTTGATAGTTTTTGTTCTAATTCATTTATTAAAAGAAGCTTTTTTTTGTATTCATTAAGCATTCTTTGGTTGCGTGTACCTAAAATATTTAGAAGTTTTTTTATCATAATTGAAGCCTCAAAATTTAAATTATAAATTGATGATTCTATCATAATTTTAAGGTAGAATAAAATAACAAAAATTATAAACTATTTGTAAGGATTAGTATGAAAACTTTTTGTGCTATTTTGTTTAGTTTTTCTTTTCTATTTGGGTTAGAATTTAGTAGTATTGAAGCAGATTTTATCCAAAATTTAGTAAGTGATGAAGGCAGTGATGCGATTACTTATAAAGGTAAATTGATTGCAACATCAGATTCTAAGGCATATTGGCGTTATGATAGCCCTATTAAAAAAGAGATTTTTGTAAATAATAATAAAGTTATTGTTTATGAACCAGATTTAGAGCAAGCAATTATAAGCGAGAGATTAAATTTGGATTTTTTAAAGATAATTAATACTACAAAAGAAAGCAAAGATGGATTAATTAGTGAGATTAATGGTCAGATTTTTAAAATATTTTTAAAGGATAATAAGCCAGATAAAATAACATATACCGATGAGCTTGATAATAGCGTTGAAATTAAGTTAGAAAATGTGGTTTTAAATAAAAAAATAGATTATGAGAAATTTAAATTTAATATACCAAATAATACTGATATAATTTTTGATAAATAAAGATTTTTTTAATAAATTTTTTATAATATATAGGGTTTTATAACTAAAATTAATAAGGAGAAATAATGTTTGTTTTAAGAAAATTACCATATGATAAAAATGCTTTTAAAGGAGAATTTATAAGTGAGAGAACATTTGATTATCACTATGAGAAACATCATCAAACTTATGTTAATAATTTAAACAATCTTATAAAAGGCACAGATTTTGAGAATAAATCTTTATATGACATAGTATTAAATTCTAGTGGTGGAATTTTTAACAATGCAGCACAAATTTATAATCACGATTTTTATTGGGATTGTATTAGTCCTAATAAAAGTGAAATTAGTAAAGAATTACAAGGGGCATTAAAGGAAAGTTTTGGAGATGATTTTAAAGATAAGTTTTTAAATTCATCTACAACTCTTTTTGGTTCTGGTTGGTGTTGGGTTGTATATAATACTTCTACAAAAAAATTAGAAATTGTTCAAACTAGTAATGCTTCTACACCAGTTGTAGATAAAAAAGTCCCTATCTTAGTTGTTGATGTTTGGGAACACGCTTATTATATTGATTACAAAAATGCAAGACCAAAATACTTAGAAGAATTTTATAATCACATTAATTGGGGTTTTGTATCTTGTGCGTATGAGTGGGCATTAAAAGAGGGTATGGGGTCTGTAAAATTCTATATGAATGATATACATAAAGAAAATATATAGCATAAATAAATTTAATATTACAATTAGCGTTAAACACTAATTGTAATGACCCTAGGTTCAATATTTATAGCCTTAAGATATTAAAATGCTTTTTTCTTCATTAAATTTTTTGATTAATAAATACCTTTTATAATTTTATTTTTTAGGATTCTTAGTATGATTTTACAAAACAAAGCTTCAAATATTGCCTTTATTGCTTTAATATGTATAGCAATATTTTTGTGTGTATTTGATATAGAGGTTTATGGGACTATTTATAGATTTTTACCATTTATTTGCTTTATTCCACTTTTAATCAATAAACAATATGCTATGTTAAGAGAGCTATTCTTGGCATTACTTTTTGCCTCGTTAGTTGCTTATTTCTCTAAATTTTCAATATTATATTTATTAGAGCATTTTAATGGATTGAGTGAAGTTTTATCATTTGCTAAACGACCTATAAATAACGAATTTGATGGCTTCCCTAGCGGACACACCACTACGGCATTTGTTGCAGTCGCATTTGCATATATTTATTATGATTTAAAGTGGAAAGTATTATTTTTAATTTTTGCAATTCTAGTTGGCATATCAAGGATATGTAGTTTTTGGCATACCCCACTTCAAGTTTTTGCTGGTTCTTTAATTGGTTTTTTTATATCATTGATTGTTATTAGAATCTTACAAAAAAATAATATTTTTTCTAAAATACCCATTACTAAAAGCTAAGATAATTATTATATTGAACTAAAGTGTTAATAATCTATAAATATTTAGTTTTATTAGTTTGCATAATTAATCAAAGAGTCGATAGCCGACACTCAAGGCATCAAGCACACTCCTTTGACATTCTTTACCTCTCAATCCATAAGTCCCTAGTCCAATAATAGGTATTTGGACACCATTATTTAAAGTTTGCATACTCACTCCTGAAGTTTGAGAATCAGCTAAAAGCGGGGAGATTCCCCCTATGCCTAAAGTCCCGATAGTAACGCCTAATGTTGCAGAGGTTTTAAGGAAATCTCTGCGATTGAAATCAACTTCCACAGGGCGCAAGGGGAAGCTAGGGAAGTCCATTGAGTAAATGCTATCTCTCTTATTGACTTTAAGCAAGCCACTCTTAGTGTGAAACTCCACATTCTCAAGGTTAGTGTGTTGGTGTTGCATTGTATTCTCCTTGTGTTGGTGTTGCATTGTATAGGGCTGCTTTTGTCGCTTTGGGTTGATTTGTTGCTGATGAGAGTATTTGAGCAAATGATTCTCAAGCAATAAGTCTCACTATGCAAGCTCTCACTATAAAGGCTTAAAGCTAATTTTAGCCTGCATTGACACAGACGCAAAGCAGATTCTCAAGCAAGTCGTGCTTGCAAATTCAAACATCTCTGGTTACCCTAATTAGAGATACTTCGGGCTTCGCCCAAAGTAATGACAAGAAAAAAGAGTCTTACTTAAGTTGCTTTCACTCTCCTCTATAAACAAATCATTCTTCATCAATATTATCATTAAATTTAAACTTAGGTTACTTTCACTCTCCTTTATAAACAAATCTCATTCACAGAATACAACACTGCTTCTCCACCAAGTATGACCCTATCATCTTTGCATTCACAATGCAGGATACCTCCACGAGATGAGGCTTGATAAGCAAGAATCTTGTCTTTGTTTAATTTTCTTTTCCATAGTGGCACAAGGTGGCAATGTCCGCTTCCACACACAGGATCTTCATTTATCCCGTGTTTTGGGGCAAAACTACGAGAGATACAATCATATTTTTCACTTTTTGCATATTTTTCGCCTTTTACATACTTTTCACTTTCTTTTCTTCTTGCATATTCTTTATCTTCTACATACTCCTCGCCTCTTGCAGTGATATGGAGCAACTCACCTTTTAGGCTTTCAATCCTTTGTGTATGAGGCTTTGCTTCTCTGACAGCTTGAGCAGAATCTAGCACACAGACCAAATCCCTACCCATATAAGCCTCTAGGGGCGTGTAGCCAATCGCTTCACTCATTGCAGCATCAACTTCCACAGGGCGCAAGGGGAAGCTAGGGAAGTCCATTGAGTAAATGCTATCTCTCTTATTGACTTTAAGCAAGCCACTTCTAGTGTGAAACTCCACATTCTTAAGGTTAGGATTAAGAATATTCATCACCACAAACGCGCTTGCTAAAGTAGCATGTCCGCATAAATCAATCTCTTTAGCTGGAGTGAACCAACGAAGTAGATAGGGTGCGTTATCAAGACATCTATCGTTTAGAGAATCTTTTTGAGGCGAGACATTCTCACTTTCCTTTAAGATAAAGGCAGTTTCAGAGAGATTATGCTCCCTTGCGATATTTTGCATTAAATTGTCATCTAGCCATTTCCCTTCTAGTATGCAAATGGCAGCAGGATTCCCGCTAAAGATTTTATTGCTAAACGCATCAACAACATAGCATTTCATTACACCTCCTCATATCAAAACAAAGTGTCATTATATCCAATCAACTTGTCTTTATTAGAATCAAGCAAGAAGATAAAGGCAGTTTCAGAGAGATTATGCTCCCTTGCGATATTTTGCATTAAATTGTCATTTAGCCATTTCCCTTCTAGTATGCAAATGGCAGCAGGATTCCCGCTAAAGATTTTATTGCTAAACGCATCAACAACATAGCATTTCATTACACCTCCTCATATCAAAACAAAGTGTCATTATATCCAATCAACTTATCTTTATTAGAATCAAGCAAGATTCTTGCTCGCGCTTTGGCTTAATCAAGCAAGAAGATTCTTATCTCTCTTGGCAAACTCAAACTTTTTGTTAAATACCTATCCATTGTAACAATCTCCTTTTAAGAGAATCTCTTAGCATACTTAAATTAATCTCTCCGTAACTCCCACTCCTTATAGCCTTAAGAGAATCTCTTGGCACACTCAAATAAGTTACACAAACTTGTTTTGTAGCATAATGTAAGGAATCTTTGCCTTGAGAATCCTTAGCAAACTCAAACTCTATTTTTCAATGGCTTTCATCTCACAGGGAATCTTTGCCTTGAGAATCTTTAGCACATTTTGTAGCATAATGTAAGAAATCTCTGCCTTGAGAATCTTTAGCATACTCAAACTTTTTGTTAAATACCTATCCATTGTAACAATCTCCTTTTAAGAGAATCTCTTAGCATACTTAAATTAATCTCTCCGTAACTCCAACTCCTTATAGCCTTAAGAGAATCTCTTGGCACACTCAAACTCTATTTTTCAATGGCTTTCATCTCACAGAGAATCTTTGCCTTGAGAATCTTTAGCACATTTTGTAGCATAATGTAAGAAATCTCTGCCTTGAGAATCCTTAGCAAACTCAAACTTTTTGTTAAATACCTATCCATTGTAACAATCTCCTTTTAGAGAATCTCTTAGCAATTCAAACAGACTACACAAACGCCCTAATGGCATTAAATATTTCTTGGGCATATTCATTGAATTATCTAATATTTTTTTAATTTATTTTTCTATACAATATATATGCTTTTAAAGAGCGTATAATTATTGAAGGAGAAAATTTGAGAAGATTTATATTATTTAGAATAGCAATTGTATCAGTATTAGTTTCAACAATAGCTATGGCAGATTTTGATTTTGATGTTCAAGGGCAAATTTCAGCAGTAGATAATGAAATTAAAACTATTACACTATCAGGTCCCGGTGGAGATTTAGTAATTAAGGTTTTGCCTTATACTGAAATTAAAGGTGATGATTGCGGAGTATTTGGGCAAGATATTTATGGAAGTTTTAGCGACTTAACTGTTGGTAAATTTATAGAAGTTGAGGCTATCCCTTATGGAGGGTATAATGCTTACAATTCTAGCAATGCAAATGCGATTAATCCAAGGACAGGTTTGCCAAATGATATGCAATTAACAGCTAAAGAAATAGAATGGAAATGTCGTCCTAAAGCATATTAATTATCATTTATTATTGATGATTAAGAATCATCAATAATATTTTGTATATTTAAATATTTATACAATTTGAATAGCTATTTTTCTAATCCTAAATTATAAAATAAATTCAAAAATTATTATCTTAGTCTTTAATCGCTAAAACATTAAAAATAAACTTTATTTTGATAGATAATCTGATAATTCTTCTTTAGTTTTTTCTAGTTCATTTTCTAAAGATTTTAATTTTAATTCTAGAGTTTTTTGTTTAGCAGTTTTACCCTTTCCTTTAGCAGCTTTTATATCGTCTTTTGCTTTGTTAATTTTACTTTCATATTTACTTATTTTTTTATTTAATTCATCAGTTATTTTGTTATTAGAGCACTTTTCATTTATGTTGTTTAATACTTTCTTTAATCTATCAATTTTATCTATTTGTTTATATTGTTCAGCTATATTAATTTGTTCTTGTATTTCTTCTACCTTATCTTTACATATACTTGCAAAACAAAAATTTACTACAAGTAATGCTACAATCACAGCTTTCATTGATTACTCCTTAATTTTAAGATTTTAAACAGAATTTATAATTTTAACTAAAAGCACATTTTTAAAGCAAATGCTTTTAAAGTAATAATTTGATAATATTACATCAAATTCAAGATATTTTAAAAGGGAAAATATGATTTTTATTGATGCTTGCAATAGAAAACAAACTCCATATACGCCAATATGGATGATGAGACAGGCTGGTAGATACTTAAGTGAGTATAGGGAAGTAAGACTAAAGGCTGGTAGTTTTTTAGATTTGTGTAAAAATACAGAATTAGCCTCAAAAGTTACTTTGCAACCAATAGATATACTTGATTGTGATGCAGCTATTTTATTTAGTGATATTTTGGTAGTTCCACTTGAAATGGGAATGAAATTAAATTTTGTTAAAAATGAAGGACCAAAATTTGAAACTTGTATTAGGAGTGAGAAGGATTTTAGTATTTTGCAAAATAATATAGGTTCTAAATTAAGCTATGTTTATGATACTATTTCGGTTATTCGCTCTAAACTCTCAAAACAAAAGGCTCTTATTGGGTTTTGTGGAGCTCCTTGGACACTTGCTACTTATATGGTAGAGGGGGAGGGAAGTAAAACTTATGCAAACTGTAAGAAAATGCTATATACAAATCCAAAACTATTGCATAATATTTTACAAAGTGTAAGTAATGAATTAAAAAGCTATTTAGAATCTCAAATCAAAGCAGGTGTAGATTCTGTAATGTTGTTTGATTCTTGGGCTGGAGCGTTAGAACCTAGTTCTTATTTTGAATTTGGCTTTAATTATATTATTGATATAAGTAAGTATATTAAATCTAAATTTCCCAATATTCCAATAATAGTGTTTCCAAAAGGAGTAGGGGGATATTTGCATAAATTTGTAGATATTAAGGCTTATTTTGATGTATTTGGTGTTGATTGGGAAACTTCAATGGCTTATGCTAAAGAAGTATTAGGGGATAAATATGTATTACAGGGTAATTTGGAGCCAATGAGATTATATAATGAGAATAGTATGATTAATGGTATTGATGAGATAGTGTCTATTATGGGTAAAAAAGAAGGGCATATATTTAATTTAGGACATGGAATGTTGCCTGACTTGCCAAGAGAAAATGCTATAAAATTAGTGCAATTAGTTAAAGAAAAAACAAAAAGATGAATATAGTCTTTGGTCCTATTATCTCTAGAAGGTTTGGAGTGTCATTGGGTGTAGATTTATCACCATCTAAAAAACAATGCAATTTTGATTGTCTTTATTGTGAGTTAAAAGCCTCTAGAAGTGTAGAAAGCTTTAGTGATATATTGCCACTTGATATTTTATTAGATAGTGTAAAAAATGCACTTAAAATACATAAAAATATTAATGTTTTAACTATTACTGCCAATGGTGAGCCTACTATGTATCCTTACTTAAAGGAGTTTATTATTGGCATTAAGCCTTATGTTGCTAGTAATATAAAGACTTTGATATTAAGTAATGGTTCTTTGTTTGGTGATAAAAATGTTAGTGGGGCGTTAAAATATTTTGATATAGTTAAGTTTAGTTTAGATTCGCTTGATGAAAAAAGCTATAAAAAGATTGATAGAATCCATAAGAGTCTAAATTTAGATTCTATTAAAGATGGTATAAGAAGTTATGCTATGAGTAGAAAAAATATGTTAATTTGTGAGGTTTTATTAGTTAAAGGGATAAATGATAATGAATCTTCAATGCGTCCTTTAGCTGAATTTTTAAGGGAAATTAATGTTGATAGGGTTGATTTAGGAACTATTGATAGACCACCTGCTTATAATGTAGAATCTGCTTCATTTGAAAAGATAAGTGAGATTAGTAAGCTTTTTTTTGATCTTTATGTAAGCATTCCCAAAAGGAAGAATAGTGAACTTGTAAATTTACTTGATTTAATGGAAGATGAGATATTAGAACTATTAAAAAGGAGACCTCTTGAGATTAAAGAGATAAGAAACATTTTTAGTAAAGATAGTATAAATAGATTAGAAAGTCTGCTAAAAGTAAATAAAATACAAACAAAATCTATTGGTTTAATTGATTTTTATGTTGTGTAAATCATATAATTAGCATTATAAACAAAAAGGCATTTTTAATGGGTATTTTTGATAAACTAAAAAAAACTTTTATTAATAGTGATAATGAGGATATTATAGAGCCACAAAAAGTATATGAAGGAAATATCTTTACTATTGCTAGGTCTGGAAGTTCAAAAGATTTAGAGGAAGCTATTGCTCAAGGTGCAAATATTCACCTTAAAAATGATGAGTGGTGCACTCCGTTGATGTTTGCTGCTGAAGAAAATACTAATCCCAATGTTATAAAAGTTTTATTAAAAGCAGGTGCTATATTAGAGATTCAAACAAAAGGTGGTGCTACACCTCTTATGGGGGCAGCACAGAAAAATAAAAATCCAGAAGTTTTGCAAGCATTAATTGATGCAGGTGCAGATGTAAATAAAGTAAATGATATAGGATTTACACCATTAATTTATGCAGCAACTTACAATGAGAATCCAGAGTTTATAATACGTTTAGTAAAGGCAGGAGCTAATGTTAATTTTGCAAATAAATTAAATAGAAGTGCTTTTATGTATGCGGCATTAAATAATAAAAATATAGAAATATTAAAAACTCTCCTAGAATTTAACGCAAATCCAAATCAGAAAGATTTAGATGGTTTGCGTGTAATTGAGCTAGTAGCAAAGAATAATAAAGATAGTGAAATTTATCATTTTTTAGAAGAAATAGATAAGCATAATTCATAAAAATAAATTTTCTCTTTATCCTTACAATTTCCTTACTATTTTTTGAGTTTTTTCATTGCTATTTTCTTTTATATCTAACTATAATCTCTTTATATAAAGAATCCATTGTTTTATTGGTTTTTGCTAGCTATTAATATTTACCATAATACTGCTAAAACATTTTTCCTATCATAATAATATAGATAGTAAAATTAACCTAAGTTTAACCTATATACGCATAATTGTCTGTGCTAATTTATCCATCTTTATTTTTATCAAATTATCCATTTATGTATATGTCTCCCAATAATTTTAGTTAAAAATAAATTTTAGCATTTAAAAGATTCTTAAGAATCTTTTATTATTTTTACTGCTTTAATTATATTTTCTAAAGCTGGTTTTACTTCATCCCATTGTCTAGTTTTTAATCCACAATCAGGGTTTATCCAAAGCTTTTCTTTTGGAAAAACTTCTAGAAGTAATTTAATTTGATTTACTATTTCTTCTACACTAGGAATTCTTGGACTATGTATGTCATATACTCCCGGTCCTATTTCATTATTGTAGCCTATCTCTTTAAAAATCTTTAATAACTCATTTCCACTTCTAGCACATTCTATGCTTATTACATCTGCATCCATTGCTTCTATGGTTTTAATAATATCATTAAATTCACTATAACACATATGAGTGTGAATTTGCACTTCACTTTTTGCTATTGATGTAGATATTTTAAAGCAATCTAGTGCGAATTTCTCATAATTGGCAATATTTTCAGCTCTTAATGGATAACCCTCTTTAAATGCGGCTTCATCAACTTGAATGATATTTATCCCATTATTTTGTAAATCATTAATTTCATCTCTAATGCAATATGCTATTTGCCTACAAACATCTTTTCTTTCTATGTCATCTCTAACAAAGCTCCAATTTAGTATAGTTACAGGTCCTGTTAGCATACCTTTTAGTGGCTTTTTAGTTTGCTCTTTTGCAAATTTAATCCATTTTAATGTCATAGGGTTAGGACGGGAAATATCTCCATAAATTATTGGTGGTTTTACACATCTGCTTCCATAGCTTTGAACCCACGCATTTTGAGAGAATACAAAGCCATCCATTTGCTCTCCGAAATACTCTACCATATCATTTCTTTCTGGCTCTCCATGAACTAATACATCAAAGCCAACTTCTTCTTGGAATTTAACACAATCTTTAATATATTCTTTAATTGTATTTTCATATTCATCTTTATTTATTTCATTTTTTTTGTATTTTAGTCTTGCAGCTCTTAATTCTGGTGTTTGTGGAAATGAACCAATAGTTGTTGTAGTAAGGTTAGAGTATCCTATCTTTTCTCTTTGTATATTAATTCTATCTTTAAAGTCCTTTTCTCTATTAGTAGAGACACTATCTTTTAGCCTTGCTTTGACACTAGGTTTATGAATTTTATTTGATTGTTTTCTTTCATTGTTAATATTAATAGATTCTTCCCATTTAGCATTATTTTTGCTATTAATCCCATTTTTAAAGACATCTTCTAAGAGTAAAATTTCTTGTATTTTTTCTTTAGCATAACATTGCCACGATAATATTTCTTTATCCATCTTGCTTTCATCATCTTTACTAAATGGGCTATGTAAAAGGGAACAACTTGAGCTAATAAATAGTCTGTCTTTTGGAATATATTTTGCAATCTCATTGCAGGTTTTTAATTTTGATACTAAATCACTTCTCCATATATTTCTACCATCAATTATACCTATGTATAGGCATTTATTTGAATTTGCAATTAACTTTATAGAATCCAAGTTACTCTTTCCATACACAAAATCAAGCCCCAAAGCATAAATATCAGTTTTTACTAATATTTCTGTTAGTTCTTTGCTATGCTCAAAAAATGTAGTTACTATAGCTTTAATACCTTTTTTAGCGATATTATTATAAATACACTCAATTGCTGATATATCATCTTTACTGCATTGCAAACTATTTAACACATTACTAATTCCACATGCAAAAATTGGCTCACTAAATTCTATTAAAACTTCAGAATCTATCTTTGCTAATTCTTCTATAAGAATAAAATATGCACTTTTTAATTTTTTAAATATCTCTTTTGGTGCACCTTTATTAATCTTACTTAAAGCAAAGAATGTAAAAAGACCAATAATACTAATTTTTGGTTTATAGCCTAAACTCTTTGCTTCTTTGTATTGAGATATAATATGAGTTGCATTTACCTTATATTCACACTCAATGTCTAATTCAGGGACAACAAAGTGATAGTTTGTATTAAACCATTTTGTCATTTCACATGCTACAACGTCTCTATGCCCTCTTGCCATAGCAAAATATGCCTCTAATCCATTTAGTTTTTCAAATCTTTTTGGTTTTACACCAAGGCTAATTGCTAAATCAAGCATATTGTCATAGAAACTAAAATCATTAGTAGTTACAAAATCTAATTCTTTTTGTATTTCCCAATGTGTTTTTCTTAAATCTTTTGCTACATTATTTAATTCATCTTCATTTATTTTATTTGTCCAAAATGCTTCTAGAGCCTTTTTTAACTCTCTATTTTTACCAATTCTTGGGAAACCTACTATATTAGCCATATTATTCCTTTCAATTAAAAAATATGCAAAATATTACAATATCATATTGTATTTGTCAATAAATTATAAAAACTAGACTTTATTAATTGTAACTTTTGTTATATTTTTTCGTATGCAATATAAAATATTTGGTGTAATATTTTATATAATATTTTGTATTTATTGTTTAAGGAATAATAATGTTATTAATAGATAGTTTTAGAGATAAAGATAAGATTATAGGAATCCTAAAGAAAATAAAATTGCAAGCAGAGAAAATTCCATATAAAATTAATATTATGGAGGTTTGTGGGGGACATACGCATAGTATTATGAAATATGGTATTAATAAGCTTCTCCCATCAAATATAGACTTTATACATGGACCGGGCTGTCCTGTATGTGTCATTCCCAAAAATCGCATAAATCAAGCTTATGATATTGCAATGCAAGAAGATGTTATTTTGCTTACATTAGGAGATATGATAAAAATACCATCTTCAAAAGGAAGCCTTGCTAAAGCACGAAGTGAGGGTTGTGATGTTAGGTTTTTATACTCTCCTTTAGAAGCATTAAAGATTGCAAAAGAAAATCCAAATAAAAGAGTAGTATTTTTTGCAATAGGGTTTGAAACCACCACACCAATGACTGCTGCATTGATAGATAGGGTGATTTTAGAAGGAATAAGAAATTTATTTTTTCATATTAATCATGTTTTAGTAATTCCTCCCCTAAAGGCATTGCTAGATTCTAAACCTTGTAATATTAATGCACTAATTGCACCATCTCATGTTAGTGTTGTTGCTGGAGCAAAAATATATAAAGAATTGCTTGATTATAATATTCCAATAGTTGTTGGTGGTTTTGAACCTGTGGATATATTAGATTCTATTTTAAGGATAATTGAACAAAAAAAGAATAATGACATAAAGCTTGATATAGAGTATAGTAGAGCAGTGAGTATGGATGGGAATTTGAAGGCTCAAGAATTGGTAGATAAATATTTTTGTGTTAGACATAGTTTTGAATGGAGAGGTTTGGGTGATATAGAGCAATCTGGGCTTAGACTTAGAGATGAATTTAAATACTTAGATGCAGAAATTTTATTTGATGATATTTTAGATAAAACTTATATAAATGATAACAAAGCTTGCATTTGTGGTGAGATTTTAAGAGGTGTTGCAAAGCCTACTGATTGTAAGGTTTTTGGTAAGGCTTGCACTCCAAATAATCCACTAGGGAGCTGTATGGTAAGTAGTGAGGGTGCTTGTGCTGCATATTATAAATATAAAGATGTAAGTTAAGGAGTAAAAATGTTTAATATGAATAGAAATAAATCTCTGTTGCTTGTAGTTGATATACAAGAAAAATTAAGTTCTATTATGCCTCAAGATGAATTTAATGTTATGATTAATAAAACTAAGATTCTAATTAATGGTTGTGATATATTAGGTCTTCCTATTATTCAATCATTGCAGTATGTAAAAGGTTTAGGCAATAGTGTAGATGGTCTTTTTAAGCCAGAAATTAAAAAAATTGATTTTGAAAAGAGAGTTTTTAGCTGTTGCTATGAAGATAGCCCATTATTAAAATATCTTAATGATAATAGACATATTAGTCAAATTATTATTAGTGGAATGGAAAGCCATATTTGTGTTTTACAAACTGTGAGGGATTTATTAAGCCTAAATTATGATGTTGTTATTGCAAGTGATGCTGTTATTTCAAGAGAATGTAGTAACAAACAAAATTCATTAAGTCTAATGCAGAATTTAAATGCTTATGTATTAAATGTAGAGAGTATATTATTTGATTTATTAAAAACCTCCTTAGCAGTAGAATTTAAAGCGATATCATCGTTGATTAAGTAAGGAAATAATAGTGAAAAATATTATCTTATGTTTCTTTATTGGATTATTTTTTATTTCTTGTAAAGATAATTCTAATACACCTAAATCTAATTTAGATTCTAAGTTTGATTACTCTATATTAGATAATTTATCTAAGTTTTATCTTTTAGAAGGAAATGTTGATAATGTATATACTATGGTTTATATTACAATCTCTAAAAATAAAGATTTGGATAATCAAGATATTGCTCAAATAGATGGTAAATATATCTCAAACAATAATCAATATATTTTGAGGGGAAATATTGATAAATCTAATTTAATGACTTTAGAATTTATTAGTGAGAGTGGAGAATCTTTTAAATCTTTTGAAGGAAATATTATGGCAAATGGTTTTATTAGTGGAAAATTTATAGATGATAATGTTATAAAGAGTAACACAGAAGTATTATTCACCCCTATAAATAATAAAATAAATGATATTTCTTTAATTAATGCAAGTATTTCAAAAAAGCACATAGACAAAGATTATGATGGAAGTAATAAGGAATATAGTTATAATGCTTCAAAACAAGTAGCTTTGATAAATAATGCAAATACAAAGGTTTTACAAAAGATTAATTTATTTTTTATAGGAGATAATGCTTCTAATATAAAAGAAAATATAGAAAACAAGCTTTTAAACACTTATGAGGATAATAAAGGTCCATTTAATTATGAATCTATTGATAAATTAGAAGTTAAATATATTGATGATAGAATCCTTGTGTTTAATAATTATATATATGTATATAGTGGTGGAGCTCACGGTTCTTATGGTGATGAAATGATAGCCTTTAGTTTGGATAGTGGAGATAGAATACCAAATGATTTATCATTATTATTAAAAGATGAAAATGATGTTTATTTAAAGAAAATGATATTAAATAAGCTTATATCAGAAAATAATTTAATTGATTTAAATGAATCTGATTTTTCTTTATCAAAGTTTAGGATAGATAGTAATGGTATTGAATTTTATTGGGGGCTTTATGAGATAGCACCTTATGCTGAAGGAGTAGTTAGTGTTAAATTTGATTTTTCTCAAATTGCTCCATTTATAAGAGAAGATTCTATATATTATTATTTATTTAATAAAGGCAATAAGAGTTAAATAAATTTTCTTAATGGTTTTGGAATAAGTTTTTCAATTTTCTTTAATCTTTTATAGTGCCTTTTAGATTCTATATGATTATTTAAATACATTCCATAATTTATTTGTTTGCTTTTTTTAAAAATATTATCAAAGAAGTTAATTAATTTTAATTCAACTGCATTAATTATTTCTTTTTCATTTACCTCCCCCCCCCCCTAAAAATACAGGCTCTTTTAACATAGTCTTATAGGCTAAAATGTCATTATCAATTTTTTTACTTCTTCAACAACTTCTTCTAAGTCTTTAAAGCTATGAACATTAATAAATGCCTTTGGATTAAAAGTCATACGATATTTGGCATAAGATTCATCAGTGATGCTATAATCACCCCAATATATTGGTATGCAACCTGCAGCAAAGCTTTGTATTATTTTTTCAGTAACATAGCCTTTATTAGTAGAGTTTTCAAAGCAAATATTAAATTTATAATGTTCCATCCACATTCTTTTTGTAGTGCTAAAATCTCCATATCTATTAGGTATTGGACCACCAATATTATTTTTATAGCTTCCACCAGAATCTACTTTTTTATAGCTACATATTTTATCAAAAATATTATCTCTAATAGAGTCTGCATTTTGTCCATTACTTACAAGAAATGAGCAAAATCTAGTTCTTTTATCATTGTTAATATTTAAATGCTTATTTAATGCTTTTAAAAAATCTTCTTTAAAAAAATAAAACAATGGATAACATAAATGCCTCTCGCCATAATCCATTAAATCAAAATCTATTCCATAATCTGCTATATTCCAATCAGTATGTATATTTTCTCCACTATAAAATATCCTCACACAAGAGTTTGGATAATCCAAATGGGAATCTCCAAAACAGCTATATAATAAAAAATCTGGTTGATTTGAATATGTAATGTCATATTTATTTTCTAAGTTTTTCCTTAGTAGTTTTATAATTTCATTATTGTAGAAGTTCTCTTCAGTATCTTCTTCCCACCAATCTAGTATTTTAAATTTTATTATATTTTTCATTTTGTTTTATAATGCTCATATACGCTTTTTATACCAGATTCTAGGTCTATTGTAGGTTTAAAGCCAAGGGAGTTTAATCTAGTAGTATCTAAAAGTTTTTGAAATGTCCCATCGGGTTTATCTGTATTAAAAAATAGCTCACCATTAAAGCCTATTATGTTTTTTATGAGATTTGCTAAATCATAAATGCTAATATCACTTCCATATCCTATATTTATATGAGTGTTTTTCATCTCTTTTAAGTTACTTGTTAAATCCCTAAAATTTATATTTTCCATAATATGTACACAAGCTTTTGCCATATCAATAGAATGTAAAAATTCCCTTCTAGGCTTACCACTTCCCCAAATTTCTACACGATCTTTTGATATACCAAATTTTTCTAAGTATTCTTTTAAGTTAGAATTTTCTAGCTTTGTGTCTTTTTGGATTGTTTTTATATCATTATTTTCTAATAACTTTGCTAAATGAATTTTACGCATTAATGCAGGAAGTACATGTGAAGTCTCAAGATTAAAATTATCGTTATTTCCATATAAATTTGTTGGCATAACACTTAAAAAATTACAATTATATTGAATAGAAAAAGATTCTACCATTTTTAATCCAGCAATTTTTGCTATGGCATAAGGTTCATTGGTATATTCTAGCTCTCCGCTTAATAAACTCTCCTCTTTTATTGGTTGTTTTGCATTTTTGGGGTAAATACAAGAACTCCCTAAAAATAGTAGCTTTTTAACTCCATATTTATATGAATTATAAATAACATTATTTTGAATTGATAAGTTTTCATAGATAAAATCTGCTCTATAAGTGTTATTTGCTAGGATACCGCCAACTTTTGCAGCACATAAAAATACATATTCTATATTTTCTTTTCTAAAGAAATCTTCAACTTTAAAGTTATCTTTTAAATCAAGCTCACTATGAGTTTTAAATATAATATTATTATAGCCTTTTATATTTAAAATTTCCACTATGCTTGAGCCAACAAGTCCTCTATGTCCTGCTACAAAAATCTTAGAATCTAAATTCATTTATTATCCTAAATTTAAAGTAAATTTTGGAATTATAAAATTTATTGCATTAAAATTCACAAATATTACACTTTTAACCTGTAAGATTTAATTTGAGAATTGTAAAAATTCTTAAAAATATTTAAACATTAAAGGAGTAAATATGAAAAAGTTAATTTTAGGAGCAATTGTTTTAAGCAGCATTCTTTTTAGTGCAGATTATAGCTCAAAAAGCGATAATGATTTAATTAATCTAGCAGGAACTATTGAACCAAAAGATATTCCTAGTTATTTTGATGAGATTGAAAAGAGAGTTAATGAAATGACTATGAAAGATGCAAGAGAGTTTAAAATGAAAGTTAAAGAGCAAGAAAATAAAGTATATGATAAAATGAAAGTTAAGGATTTTAAAGCTCGTCAAAAAGCAATTATGGAAGTGATGGGTAAAAATAATAAAGGCTTTAGAAGTGATTTTAGGCATTCAATGTGTAATAATATACTAGATGATACTCAAAAATCAAAAAAGAAATAATTTAAGTTTAAAAACTTTAGGGGTTTGCCATAAATGTCTGCAAAGATTTTGCTATTAGAAGATGACTTTAGTTTGTCTGAAATTCTATGTGAATTCTTAGGAGAGGAGGGTTTTGAAGTGCATTGTGTTCAAGATGCTACAAATGCACTAAACCTAGCATATGAAATGCAGTTTGATTTATGGCTACTAGATGTTAAAGTTCCTCTTGGAGATGACTTTAAAACTAGAGATTATTTGCCCGGATTTGAGCTTTTGAAATCACTTAGAAGTCTTAATAAAACAACACCTTGTATATTTATCACCTCTTTATCAAGTGTGCTAGATATAAAAGATGGATATGATGTTGGCTGTGATGACTTTTTAAAAAAACCATTTGAATTAGTAGAGTTAAAGTGTAGAATCCAAACTCTCCTAAAAAGGTCATTTGCACATATAGGTGATGAGTTTTTAGACTTAGGTGATGGCTTTAGGTTTAATCTTATATCTAAACTTTTATATAAAGATAAAAGTATAATTCCCCTTACTAAAAAAGAAAGCAAACTACTAAGTTTATTGCTTAAAAATATAAACTCCTATGTTCCGCTAGAAACTATTTTTGAGGAGCTATGGGATTTTAATCAAGAGCCTAGTGAAATGAGCTTGAGAGCTTATATTAAAAATCTTCGTAAAATTTTAGGTAGAGATAAGATATTAAATCAGCATAGTAGTGGATATTGCTATGTTTGCTAACTCAAAACCAACGATAATTAAGATTTTGCTTCTTTATTTAGGCACTAGTGCAGTGTTTTTGTTTATAGGATTTTATTATATCAATGAAAAAATTACACAAAATATTATTTTTTCTCAAATGTCAAATTTACGGGATATTTCATTTGAAATAATTGAAATTATAAGGAAGAATAATAATAATTTTAAACAAGCACTACCTGAAATTCTAGTAGCTAGCGAACTTCCATTTGGTATATATGATGGAGATAATAATGTTTTATTTTCAAATCTAACTAAAGAACCAAGTAAAAGTGAATTTAAAGAGGGTTTTTATAAATTTGGAAATAAAGTAATAATAGATCCATTTATCACTCCACATAAAAAGCTACATATTGAAAAATTGAAAAAAAGAAAGAATCTTCCTTATAGGGTATTGTTAGAAGATGATAGCATAGAAGATAAAATTAGATTAATGAAATTAAAGCTTATTGGGATATTTGTGTTAATATTTGGATTTATGGGAATTGTTGCAACAATTTTGGTGAATTTATTTTTAAAACCACTAAAAAATTCAATCAAATTACTAGATACTTTTATAAAAGATTCTACACACGAGATAAATACTCCATTAAGTATAATTTTAATGAGTATAGAGCAGCTTAAAAAAGAAAGTTTTAGTGAAGATGGATTTAAAAAGTTAGAGCGTATAAAACTTGCTTCTTTGCAGCTAAATCAAATATATAATGCTCTTGTAGCCTATAATTTTCCACAAGAATCCATTAAAGAAGAATTATCTTTAGATTGGATCTTAAAAGAAAGAATTGATTTTTTTATGCCATTTTTAACTCAGAAAAAAATAAATCTAATATTAGATATTAATAAAAGTAGCTTGTATGCGGATAAAGAAAAGATAATTATTTTGTTTGATAACCTCTTAAGTAATGCGATAAAATATAACAAAAAAGGTGGCAGCATAGAGATAGCTTTAAAAGAGTATAAATTTATTATCAAAGATAGTGGTTCTGGGATAAATAATAAATGTATTAATAGGATTTATGATAGATATGCAAGGTTTAGTAAAGATTCTGGGGGGTTTGGTATAGGGCTTAGCTTGGTTAAAAAAATATGTGATGAGTATAAAATAAAAATTAGCCTAAATACAAATTCTTGTGGAAGTGAGTTTATTTTGACTTGGCAATAATAATAAATTACTAGAATCTAGTCTTTAGTTCTAATATATTTTTAACAAATTTATTTTATAATCTATAATAAAACTATTAAAAGTGAAGAAAATGCCTAAAATCTCAATTGTTATTCCAATTTTTAATGTCCAAAATTTTCTAAAAAAAAGTATAGAATCTTGTATAAATCAAAGCTTTAATGATATAGAAGTAATCTTAATAGACGATAAAAGCACAGATTCTAGCTTAGATATTGCTAAAGGTTTTAAAGATGACTTGAGAATAAAAGTTATTTCTAATGAAATTAATGTAGGCACTTTTTTAGCTAGAGCTAAAGGGATTGAAGCTGTAAGTGGAGAATATATATTATTTTTAGACTCTGATGATTATTTAAGAGAGGATTCTTTAGAGAGTTTATATAGCCTTGCTAAGAAAAGTGATGCTGATATGATTAATTTTGGCATTATAAATGAACCTTTTGTAAAAAATGCTACTTTGCCAAAGGTTTATGATAATGAAATTATAGGAGATGAGATTGCAAATGAAGTTTTTATTAAAAACTTCAAAAAATCTTGGTTTATATTGTGTTCTAGAATGTTTAAAACAACTCTTGTAAAAAAAGCTTTGCAAAAATTATCTTTTATTGATAGGCATTTAATTTCATCTGAAGATAGCATTCTATTTTTTGTTATTTGTGTGCTAGCTAGAAAGAGTGTTGGAATAAATGAAAACTTTTATATTTATTGTGCTAATCCTAATTCAATTATGCGCTCAAGGGATAGAGATAGGCTTTTAAAACAAATAGAAGATAGGAGGTATTTAGATAATTGTTTGTATAAGCTATGTGATGATAAAGAGTTAACTCAAAATATTTATTTTAAAGAATGTTTGTTTAATTTATCAAACTTGCTTAATTACTTTATTTGCTTTTCAAAAAGGTTTTTAAAATCTAAAGAATTAAATGATAAAATACCACCCTATATTAAATATAGCATTTTATCTATGAAATATATGCCACGTTGGCAGATTATAGCAAAACTAGGAATTTTTATTTTAACTTTTGGATATAAAAAATTATGAATTTTAAATTAAGGATTAAATTATTTTTAAAATCTTTATTTAATATTGTTTTTAAAAATAAGACTTTTAAGAATAGTATTTTGAGATTCTTTGGAAGGGATTATGAGCTTAGTAAGGATGAATTAGAGAGTTTGTTTTCTAAACCAATACCTTTAGATTCTAAAAAAGGTGATTTTATAGTATCTCTTACTACCTTCCCACAAAGAATTCATATTTTAAAATATACACTACATTCTATATTTATGCAAAATCTTATTCCTAAAAAAGTAATTTTATCTCTTAGTTTAGAAGAATTCATAGATAAAAAATTACCAAATGAGATAATGGAGTTTAGCAAATTTGGATTAGAAATTTTATGGAATGATAATAATCTTAGACAATATAATAAAATTATTCCTGTATTAAAAGCATATCCAAATGAAGTAATAGTAACACTTGATGATGATATATATTATCCGCAGAATCTTTTAAAAGGTTTATATAACTCATATTTAAGCAATAAAAATGTTATTTGGGTGCAAAGAGGTAGAATCCTAACTTATTCTAGCAATAAGATTGATACTTTTTTTAATTGGAAGTTAGTAAAAAAGCATAATAAAAAATATCAAAATAAACCATTATTCAATATATTTTTAGAGGGGGTTGGTGGTGTTTTATACCCCCCAAACTCTCTCCATAGAGATGTTTTAGATGAGGATAAATTTCTAACTTTATCACCAAAGGCTGATGATGTTTGGCTTTGGGCTATGGCGGTATTAAATAAAAGTAAGATTTGTGTAGTAAGTCAAAATCTAATGGCAAATGGTAATGCTATGATTATATCTCCTTATGAAAAATCTTTGTGGCTTGATAACTTAACATTTGGTAATGATATTCAATTATCAAATATATTAAAGGCTTATCCTAAAATATTGGATATATTAAACCAAGTTGATTATTTAAGGATTCTGCAGTTAGGGAAGTTTTATCCTCCTGATTTAGGAGGTATTGAGAGTGTTATAGAGGATATTACTATATCTCTTAGAAAAAGAGGTTTGCATAATGATTGTTTATGCTCTAATTCAAAACTTTATTATAAAGAGGAAATTTTATCTTGTGGGGCAAAGATTATGCGTTGTGCATCATTTGGTAAAGTTGCCTCTACTTCAATTTCTCCACAAATGATTTTTAAACTTAGGAGTATAATTAATAATTATGATATTATTCATATCCATTTACCTGATCCTATGGCAAATATTGCACTTCTTTTATCAAATTATAAACATAAAAAAATTATTTTGCATTGGCATTCAGATATTATTAGACAAAAGAGGTTATTAAAGCTTTATTTACCATTTCAATATAAGCTTTTAAAATATTCAGATGCAATTATTGCAACCTCTGAAAAATATATTGAAGAAAGTAGTTTTTTACCACTTTTTAAAGATAAATGTTTTGCTATCCCTATTGGTTTTGATAAATCCATATTATTAAACTCTTTTAAGAATCATACTTCACCTTTTCCAAGCAATAAAAAGATTATTTTTTCACTTGGTAGATTTGCTAAAAATAAGGGTTTTGAATATCTAATACAAAGTGCAGAGTTTTTAAGCGATGATTATTTGATTTTTATTGGTGGTGGCGGAAGTGAGCCTTTAAAAAAGAATTTTTTAGATTTAATAAAACGAAAAAACTTAGAAAATAAGGTATTTTTGATTGGCAAAATAGAAAGAGCAAATTTAGCAGAATATTATAAAAATTGTCATATTTTTATTCTTCCATCATTGCAGGAATCTTATGGTATAGTTTTAGTTGAGGCTATGAGCTTTAAAAAGCCTATAATTTGTACTAGATTAAAACCTTCAGGTATTGATTTTATTAATGAAGATAATGTTAGTGGCATTGTGGTTGAATCTCACAATCCAAAGGCAATAGCCGATGCTATATCAATGATAGATAAAAATTATGATTATTTTGCGAAAAATGCTTATGATAGGTATTTAAAACATTTTACACAAAAAAAGATGATAGATAAAATCATAAATTTATATAATGATATTTACAAAAAGGGGTAAAAATGGATTTTATAGTGTTATTTGGGGGTAATTCCTATGAGCACGAGATTAGCATAGTAAGTGCAATAACGCTTAAAAAAGAGTTAGATAATATTTCTCATTTTATATTTGTAGATTCTGCTAAAGATATTTATTTAATACCAAAAGATAAGATGACCTCAAAGCATTTTAGTAGCTTTGGTTATAAGAAAGATTCTAGGTTAAGCATTGTAAATGGAGGGTTTGAAAAGCAGTGTTTTTTAAAAAAGGATATTTTAAGAGGAGTAGTTATTAATCTAATACACGGTAAAAGTGGAGAAGATGGACAAATAGCTTCATTAATGGAATTTTATAATATAAATTATATTGGACCTAGGATTGAAGGAAGTGTCGTTAGTTTTAATAAAGAGCTAACAAAAATTTTTGCTAAAAATAGAGGCGTAAATGTGCTTGATTATTATATCTTAAGAAGAAATGATGATTTTTCTTTTTTAGAGCAAAAGATTCCATTTATTTTAAAGCCACTAAGGCTTGGAAGCTCTATTGGCATATCCATTGTTAAAGATAAAAAAGACATTGAATATGCTCTTGATAATTCATTTGAGTTCGATAATGCTTTACTAGCAGAATCTTTTATTTCAAATGTTAGGGAATATAACCTTGCAGGTTGTTTGGTAGGTGATGAATTTAGGCTCTCTATGATTGAAGAAGTTAAAAAAGATGAATATTTTAATTTTGATAATAAATACTTAGATTTTAGAGGAGATAGAGAAAAAAAAGAGGCACAGCTTGATAAAGAGCTAAAAAATAAGATAATAGACTCCTTTAAAAAGCTATATTTGAATTGTTTTGAGGGAGCTATTGTTAGATGTGATTTTTTTGTAATTGACAATGATGTTTATATAAATGAGATTAATCCAGTTCCAGGCTCAATGTCATATTATTTATTCTCTAATTTTAAAGATGTGATTAATAGTCTATCAAATAATCTTCCAAAGTCAAAAAATATAGCAATAAAATATCAATATATCTCTAAAATTCAATCTCAAAAAGGTAAATAATAAGTAAGGCAATTTATGGCTATTAGACATATAAAATTGGATAATAAAAATTTTGATATTAGTTATATCTTATTAGATAATAAGCAAAAAGATTGGATATTAATCTTACATGGTTGGGGTGCTTCTAAAGAGTTAATGTATAATGCCTTTAGAGCTAGCTTTAAACTATATAATCATATTTATATTGATTTACCCGGATTTGGCAATAGTAGTAATAATTTTATATTAGATTCTAAGTTATATGCAAAAGTAATAAAAGCATTTTTAGATTCTATAAACATTACTCCAAAAGCAATTCTAGGGCATAGTTTTGGGGGTAAGATTTCTCTTTTATTAAATCCTAGGATTTTAATTTTACTTAGTTCTTCTGGGCTTGTTAAAGAAAAATCTCTAAAAGTAAAGTTAAAAATAAAATTAGCTAAAATAGCTAATCTATTTGGTCTTAATATAAATTCTCTTCGTTCAAAAGATGCTCTAAACCTTAGTAAAACTATGTATGAGACTTTTAAGATAGTTGTTAATGAGGATTTTAGTAAAGAATTTAGTGAGTATCAAAATCAAGCCTTTATATTTTGGGGGCGAGATGATGATATTACTCCATTGTATTTGGGAGAAAAAATGAAATTTTTGATTAGAAATTCAGAATTATATGTGTTTAATGGAGGGCACTTTTTCTTTTTAGAGAATACAAATAATATAGATAGGATTTTTAATGGAAAATAATATACTTTTTCACCTATTAAACTTAATTTTTATGTTGTCTTTAGGCTTTTATTTAATGCAAAATTTGCAGTGGTATAATTATAGTTTAATTAGGATTGTTACTAAACACTCAAAGCCTTATTGGCATTTTATATACTTAGCATTGCCTGTTATTTTATTTTTTATTTTAGGAAATTATTTTTATATATATTTAATCATTCATATAGCATTACTTGTTTATTGGTATTATAAGCTTGATAAAAAGTTGGTTTGGACAAATAGAATAAAGAGATTTTTTGTTACATATATAATTTTTCTAGTTATTGATTTTGTAGTTATTATAATAACCGATATGCCAGATTATTTCTCTTTTGTTGCTTTAATTATTGCAATGATTACCTCTAGAGTGGGTGAGTATGCAATAATGCGTCAGTATAGAAAGTTAGCAGAGCAGAAATTAAGTTTTATGAGTAATGTTAAAATAATTGCAATTACTGCAAGTTATGGAAAAACAAGTATTAAAAACTTTATTTTAGCAATTCTTAATAAACAATATAATACTTATGCTACGCCAAGAAGTGTTAATACTATAAATGGAATAATTGATGATATTAACAATAATCTCCCATTTAGTACAGATATTTATGTAGTTGAAGCGGGGGCGAGAAAAAGTGGTGATATAAGTAAAATTTCAAATTTATTAAATCATCAATACGCAGTTATTGGAGAGATTGGTGAGGCACATATAGAGTATTTTAAAAATATAGAAAATATAAAAAATACAAAATATGAGTTATTAGAAAGTAAAAGATTAGAGAAGTTATTTTTATATAAAGATAATGAGACACCCCCTATAAACTCAAAAATTATTACTTTCCCTCCTGAAATAAAAGATATTAAGAGTGATTTATTTGGTTCTAGCTTTTCTATAAAACTTGATGATAAGTTTTATGAATTTAGCACGAATGTATTAGGGGAATTTAATGTAATTAATATTTCTGTTGCAATTCTTGTAGCATATAGTTTTAAGATAGATATAAAAGATATACAAAAATCTGTAAAAAATTTAACTCAAGTTGAGCATAGATTAGAAAAGCTTGAATTAAATGGAAAGATTATTTTAGATGATAGCTTTAATGGTAATTTAAATGGTATGAGAGAGTCTATAAGGCTTTCATCACTTTATAAAGATGGTAAGAAGATCATTGTAACCCCGGGACTTGTTGAGAGTAATGAAGAAAATAATAGAAAACTTGCAAAATTGATTGATAATGTTTTTGATATAGCAATTATTACAGGAGAGTTAAATAGTAAGATTCTTGCACAAAATATTAATAAAGCACAGAAAATTATCATAAAAGATAAAGTAAATTTAAATAATATATTAGCCTCATTTTCTCAAAGAGGAGATTTGATATTATTTGCAAATGATGCACCAAATTATATATAAAGCGAGTTATTATGGATATTTTATATGCTCCTTGGCGTGAAGCTTACTTTACTGAAGATAAAAGTGAATGTGTATTTTGCTCTATTGTAAAAAATAAGCATTTAGATGAGCAAAACAAGGTTATATATAGAAATGAGAATCTATTTATTGTAATGAATAAGTTTCCATATACTCCCGGGCATATTTTAGTAATTCCAAATATACATATAGATTCTCCTGAAAAGCTTCCTAAGGATATTTGGCTTGAGTTATTTTCTAAAGCACAAGATTCTATGCAAATACTATATGATTATGGTGCAAGTGGAATAAACCTTGGTATGAATATTAAGCAAAATGCAGGGGCAGGGATACCTGAGCATTTACATCTACATTTACTTCCTAGATGGAGCGGTGATACTAATTTTATAACCGCTATTTCAAATACTCGTTCTTATGGCATTGATTTTAATAAAGTGTTTGAGAGGATGAAGGACTTAGCAAATAAATATTTAAACTAGAGGTTTTCTTTAAATTATTTTTGGAATATATTTTGCTTTTTAATTATAATTAATTTACAAGGAAGTTAAATGTTTAGGTTTTGCTTAATTATAGCATTGTTTTTAAACCTTAGCTTTTGTGCAAAAATAAAAGATATTAGCAATGTTTTAGGTGTTAGAGAAAATGAGCTTACAGGATATGGTTTAATTATTGGTTTAAATGGCACAGGTGATAAGAGTAACTCTAAATTTACAATGCAAGCAGTATCAAATATGCTTGAAACTATGAATATTAAAGTTTCTCCAAATGATATTAAATCTAAAAATGTAGCTGCAGTAGTAGTAAGTGCTAAACTTCCTCCATTTGCAAGGGCAGGGGATAAAATAGATGTGTTTGTTTCATCAATAGGTGATGCAAAGTCTCTTGCTGGGGGAACTCTAGTGCTAACTCCCTTAAGTGCAATAGATGGTAATGTTTATGCTATAGCACAAGGAAATATCTCCCTTAATTCTAATTCTCCAAGTGCGACTATATCAATGGCTGGAACTATCGAAAGAGAACTAGTATATGATATTTATAATAAGCAAAATGCAACACTAAGCCTAAAAGATGCAGATTTTAAGAATGCAATAAATATTCAAAAAGCAATTAACACTCATTTTAATGAGAATGTAGCTCTTGCAAAAGACCCTAGAACTATATCTTTAACAAAACCTAAAGATATAGGAATGGTAGAGTTTCTATCACTAATACAAGATATTAATGTTGATTATTCCAAAGGTGATAAAATTATAATTGATGAGCAAAATGGCACTATTATAACAGGTAAAGATATAGCTATCGAGCCAATTACAATTAGCTATGGAGATATTACTATTGAGGTTTCATCATTGCTAAAGCTTAATGGAGCAGAATCTAATACTTCTCCTACAATCTCATCTCTAGTTTCAGCCCTACAAAAGATAGGCACTACACCACAAAATATTGTCTCAATTTTAAATGCAATGAAAAAAAGTGGGGCGATAAATGTAAATATAGAAGTTATTTAGAATCTTAAAAAGATTCTAAAATGTATATGAATAGCTTATAAGCCCTAAAACTTTTAGTTGGTAGTAATTATAAGCAAAACTACCATTTATATTCATACTTTTTGCAATATCATTTACATTGATATTATCAAATGGTATCCATCTAGCCAATAATTCTATTCTATGTTTGTGAAAGAAGCCAAAAGAAAACCCTACATTAATAATAGCACCAAATTTATTTACTTTATTAAATAATATATTATCTTTATATATCATATATGCCCCACCAACTCCTAAGATTCCACCAATGCTAAATGCTTTATTTTCACCAAAAGCAAATTCTGGTAATAAATCTACCCCCAAACTTAACATATAAAAATTAGAATCTAAAGGGACATTTTCACTAGTTTGTCATATTATTCCACCACTAATTATATTCCCATCATTATCTTTTTGTCCTATTCCATACCCTATTCCTATCTCTCCAAAACCTCTAATTCCTATATATGGATTAAAAAAATGTATATATCCACCATTAATTCCTAATGCAAAATGACTAGTTGCTATAACTATGTCTCTTTGATTTCTATTCCTTTGATTATTTATATTATTTACTTGGTTAGTTGAAATATTGACATTATTTATTAGCCCTCCACCAAGATTTACACCAATAAAGCCTCCACTTTTAAGCTTTGCAATATCACTAGAATCTAGTGTTTTTAAAGTATTAGAATTTTGCTTATTAACTTCTATTTTTTGCTTAGAATCTTTTTTATCTAAATTATAAGTAGAATCTTTTGCTTTATTTTCTTTAAACTTCTTATATTCTAAGAATTCTTCATAATCACTCATTTCATTTGCATTTATTGATAAACTGCAACCCATTAAACCAAAAGCTAGTATTATTGTTATAATTAATCTCTTCATCTTTAATTTTCCTATAATATTAAAAATAAAGTTGCCATTCTACCCCCCCCCTACATTAATATAAGCTTAAAAATTAATTTAAACTTAAAGTTATCGAATACTTTAATTGGGATTATTACTTTCATTGGAATGTTTTAGGGTAATTTTTTGATAAAAATTAATATTTAAAGAGAGAATTCTTTAAATATCTACATTATATAGATTGCTAATAGCCTCCACCAAAGCTAGGGCTATTCTTTTGATAAATGATAAGTCATTTATCATAGATGTTCCCTCTGAAATATTAATTGATTTTTGTGAAATTAATTGGTCAATTTTATTTAAAATATCAAAATCATCATAATTAAATGAAGATTTATATTTAGATATTTTTTTGAGTATTTGGACATTGTCTTCATCAGAGATTCTTAACTCTTCAATACTCCTTAAAAGATGTGCTAGAGTGATTCTCATCTTATCATACTCTTTGCTTAGTATTTTATTTTCAGACATTGAGTATTTTTGTATATTTTTTTGAACTAATCTCATATGTTTTGTTGCTTCAACTATACTTTTTGAAGCCATTTGTAGCTTGAAAACTTCTTTCATTTGTTCTTCTTTTCCCATATGGGTTTTTGCTTTTGTAGTAAAGTCTATAATTGCATTTGAGAGAGATTTAATTTTTGTATCATATAAGGAATCTATATCAATTTCATCTTTTAGTAATGCTTTATTATTAGATAGATTTTCTATTGGTTCAAAAGAACGGATTGCACTTCTGTCAAAACCTATGCTATGGGCAATAATACTTAGTGAGTTATCATATAAATGTTTTGTTTCATTTCTTATTGCTTCTAGTGAAGCATTTGCAAAATCTATCTTAGATTCATCTAAATATATTGGACTATCTAAGTCTCCTTGTTTTTTGTTTGATATGAACTTTTTTAAATAATATATAAATTTATTTAATATAGGAATCATTATAGCAATGCCTAAGCAGTTAAATAATGTATGAAAAATTGCAAGTTTAAGATTAATATTTTCTATTCCTACTCCCATTGCAATTAAATCAACTATAAATATTATTTGTTTTATAAGTAGTATTGCAAAAAATGCTGTGATTATATTAAATACAATGTGTGCCACAGCAAGACGCTTTCCATCAATACTAGCATTTAGTGCTCCTATCCCTGTGGTGATTGAACTTCCAAGTTGTGCTCCGATAGTTAGGGCTGCTCCATTATCAATAGAAATTTGTCCTGTGCTAAGCGTTGCCATAATTAAGACTAATGTAGCGTGGGTTGATTGCATAATTAATGTAGCAATAAGCCCAATTCCTAAGAATACAAACATTCCTTTTATGCCTGCTATATTGTATTGTGCAAATTCAATTGTGCCTTGATATTTATGAAATCCCATTTGAATATAGGCTATTCCTAAAAATACAAATCCAATTCCAGCAAGTATATATCCAAATCCTTTTATAGCTTTTAATTTATGAAATAAGAATATAACACCAAATGCAATTATAGGTAATGCAAATGCCGAGATATTAGCTTTATTCCCTATACTTGCAATAATCCACGCTCCTGTGCTATTGCCTAGATTTGAACCAAATATTATTCCAACTCCTTGTATAAGTGAGATAATGCTAGCTGATACAAATGATATAGCAAAAAGTGAAATTAATGTGCTTGATTGCATAATAGTAGTAGATATTGCACCAAATGCTATGCTTTTAAAAATATTGCCTGTAACTTTTTTCATCATTTTTTCTAAAAAGCCACCACTAAGCATTTTAAAACCATCTTGTAATACTAACATTCCAAAAAGAAAAATTGCAACTCCAGATATTATCTCAATGCTTGCACTAAACTTATAAAATACATAACATAACATTATTATCGCTGCTGGAGTAAATATTTTTTGCATATAAAACCCCTCCTATAAATAATTTATTTTATTCTTTTATCCAAGTAGATAATTTTTTGTATAGCTGTGCTTTTATTCTATTAATTGCACTTGTTAGATTCTTATTCTTATCTTTTAGATTAGTGTTAAAAACTACATTTCCATTGCAATCTTTAATGTTTATAATAAGATTTAATTCATTATTATTAATATAATAAATATTTTCAATATAGTATATTGTTTCATCTTTTGAAGTTATATTAAAAAATTTTTTATATTCACTCATTAAGGCATTATCTATATCTTTATATTTATTACTATTGCCATTTTTTGCAAAAGACACATAATAAGCATTGCTAGACTGACTTAGGATTTCTTTTGTATTTTTTAGTATGTTTTTTTCTACCACATTTCCTTCAAGTGCTAAAATGTATTTAGCCTTTTGGTTTGCTTTAGAATATAGTTCATTTAATTTATATTGTTCTTTAGGTGAGTATGTATTGCAACCTAGCGTTTTTATATCATTTATAATATTTTTAATTGATATTATTTGCTTTTGTATATCAGCATTAAATTTTTTAGTTAGTAACTCTTTTTTTATTTTAGCTTGAGTAAAAAATCTATTGTTTATTTCTTCTGTATTGATATATTCTACATTATCTAATTGTATATCATCTACACTAATTCCAATATTGCTATTAATTTTATTTGATATATTAGAATCTATAGCTTTTTTTTCTATTTCAAGGCTAGATTCTATATTTAGTGATATTTTAGAAGCTATATCTTCTATTGCCATTATTTTTGCTTCTTTAAGATTATCTCCTTCTCCTATGCCATATATATAATTAGTATTGCTAGGGGTATTTAAATACCACTCTGGATATTGTATTTTAGGGTTTGAGCTACAAGCTATGATTGTAAATAGAATGATTAAAAAAAATAATTTTTTTTTAATCATTCTAAGCCATTGCCTAGAGCTTTATCTAACGCATTTAAAAATTTATCTTTTTGCACAGGCATAGTTTCATTAGAAATACTTTGCATAATACTTTCTTTTGCTTTATTACTAATTGAACTATCCATTTCAACTAATACAAATATTTGTTTGCCATCAGGTGTAATCCAAGTATCTTTTTGCTTAGTGCCAATCATAGTTTGAGATACTATTTGTTTTGTTATTTGTTCGCTATATTTTTCTACATTTTCATTATAGCTATTATTGCCAATACTTTGGGAGATAGCATTATTAATTACACCTTCAACCTTTACAGATACCATTCTTGCTAGTTCATCTCTTGCCATAGCTAAAGCCTCATTCCTTGCAAATTGAAGCCCAGCTTTTGATATATTAGCACTACCAATAGCACTTAATCCATTACTTCCACCATTTAGCACCCAAGATGGTGCTCCTATTAGGTTATTTGCCTCTAGTGCCGAATTTTCAATACTACTTGCCCCTTCATTTAGTCCATTTTTAGATGAACAACCAATTATCAATAATACAACTAGAAATGACAAAAATATTTTCATTTTATTTCTCCTGTTTTTTAATATTAAAATTATAGCTAAATTACCAAGCTACATTATTATTACTGCCTACCTTTATGATATTTATCTCATCATCCCATAAAACTAATCCACTTTTTATATCAGTTAGGGTTAATAAAAAATAGTAATCAATTCTTTGTTTTGAAGATGATAGTTTTGTATTTTTTTGTATGATTTTTCCAGATAATGATAATTCAGGTGAGATTAACTCACCTTTTTCAATAGTGGTGTATTGATTAAATTCATCATTATCTCTAGTATTTCTAGCTTTATTAATCATAGTATCTTCCATAGCGCCATTTCCTGTTATGGCTAGTGTTAGAATGTATTTTCCACTATTCCTCATTTCTCTTGTTACTTTTCTAGTTAATTGTTCTGTATCAATTAGCTGCATAGTGTCATTTATCACATCAGATATTGCCAATACTTTTGGTTTATTAGAATTAATGCTTTTTGTATATTTGCTTGAAAGTAGAGATTCCACACCTTTTTGTGCAGCATCTTCTATATCGTGATAGTCCAATCCAGAGGTTGTGTATTCTTTAGAATCTTTTAAAGATATGTATTCCACCTTATTAGAACAGCCAGCAAAAATACTTAAAATTATACTAAACCATAATAAATAAATTTTCATTCTATTTCCTTACTTGAAGTGATGAATAAGGCTAATTACCTTATTTGTAAATACTCTAATATAAATCATATTATCACTATTTAGGCATAAGTCCTTGCAATCATTATTAATTATGAAATTATATATAATTTTATTATTTGCGTATATGTAAAAATTATTTTTGCTATTTTTTATTCTAAATGCTATAAATTTAAGTGGTAAAATCCTTGAGCTTCTAATATCTGCATTTGTAGTAATTTTACTAAACAATGCTCCACCAATTAGTCCTAAAATACCAATTTTTTCTGATAAAAGATATTGTAAATATGCTTTATATGAAGATGATATAAGCGAAGTTGTGATCATATAAGGTAGTTCAATACTAAATTCATTCTCAACTATCATTTGTAAGCTACTTATCTCAAATCCATTATATTCTATATCTCCCTTTAGATAATAGTTTTTATAAAACTCTTCTCCAGAATCTAGATTTGGCAAGGCTATATTTAAATATATCATATTCTTAGAAAATAAAAATAATGGAAAATCAATTCTAAATTCATATTTCTTAGGACTTCTGCCATCTTCTATAAGAATCCAAGTATAATTTGCTTTATCTCCATTTTTGCGTTTGCTTAGAATCTCCAAGTCTTTCAAAATTTCTTCTTTTTTGCTTATTGAATAGGATTGCCTTAATAAATCATTTGCTTTATTAAAGTCGTTTTGTGTTAAGAAAAATATCCCAGATACATAAGGAATAAGAGGGTTTATATAGCCATCATAAGCTCTAAATGATGATATATTTGTGTAATTTTTAAGTAGTATGGAGTTCATACCTTTTGAAATTTCATTAGAATCAATTCCACTTATTTCATTTTGAAAATCAGCATTATTTTTTTCTATGGATTGTTTTGCTTGATTTATATATGATGAAAAGTAATCAGCAGACCTTCTTTGTCTATCATTTGCACGATTGAATTCTACTCTAGCACTCTTATAGTCATTAATAAATATTGCGCTTAAAGCTTTATAGTAGTTTATAAACACTGCTTCATAATATTTTCCACTATATTCAAAGATATTATTGCTAACTAAAATTGTAGCTAATGTCTTAAATGTAGAATTTATAGCGGTTTCACCGCTAATATTTTCAAAAAATTGCTCACTTATATTAAAGTAATTTATACTTTCTTCAAAATCACCCATTTGATATGCTAAAATCCCACTTTGAAAAGCCCACAGAAAGTCGCTATTGGAGTATTTTTTAACATAATTATATGAGCTTATAATCTCATCATTTTTATAATACATTTCATCTAATTTTTGAATATCACCCATGCTAGAACAGGCACTAAATAATATAGCAAATATTATATTTATAGAAATATTCTTTAGCAACACAAACCTTAAATTAAATTTTATTTTGATAGAATTTTGCAATTATATATTAAAACAATAAATTTTAATTATCTTAATTTTAAGGAATAAAAATGAAAGTTTTATTGCTACAAGATGTAAAATCTTTAGGGAAAGCAGGTCAAATTTGTGAGGTAAAAGACGGCTATGGAAGGAATTTTTTGATAGCTAAAGGCTTTGGGCAATTAGCCACAAATGAAACAATAAATAGATATAAAAGTAAAGAAAAAAAGAGATTAGAAGAGGAAGCAGCTTTAATCCAAGATTTAAAAAATACTGCTAAAACATTGCAGAATCTAACTTTAAAAATAAATAAAAAAGTAGGTGCAAATGGTTCTCTTTATGGTGCAATCACAAAAGAAGAGATTGTGCAAAGCTTTAAAGAAAATCATAATATTGATATTGATAAAAAAGCTCTAGAGCTAAAAACCCCTATTAAAAGCACAGGAATCTATGAGTTAGATTTGAAATTAGGCTTTGGTATTCACGCAGTTTGTAAGATTGACATTCAAGCAGAATAAGGAAATAATTATGTTTGAAGCAACCACAATTCTTGCATATAGGGGAGTAAATAAGTCTGTTATTGGTGGAGATGGGCAGGTTACATTTGGTAATTGTGTATTAAAGTCAAATGCCACAAAGATTCGCTCTTTATATGAAGGGAAAATTTTAAGTGGTTTTGCTGGAAGCACAGCAGATGCTTTTAGTCTATTTGATATGTTTGAAAATATTTTAGAAACTAAAAGAGGTGATTTAGAGAGATCAGTAGTTGATTTTAGCAAGGAGTGGAGAAAGGATAAATATCTTCGCAAATTAGAAGCAATGATGTTAGTTCTTAATCGCTCTAAAATATATATATTAAGTGGGAGTGGTGATGTTGTAGAGCCAGAAGATGGCAAAATTGCTGCTATTGGCAGTGGCGGTAATTTTGCACTTTCTGCTGCTAGAGCACTAGATAGAAATGCTTCATTAGCTGAAGATGTATTAGTGAGGCAATCACTTCAAATAGCAGGCGAACTTTGTATTTACACAAATATGAATATTAAATTATTGGAGATTCAATGACTTATAAAACACCAAAAGAAATTGTAGAATATTTAGATGAATATATAATTGGGCAAGATAAGGCAAAAAAAGCTATTGCTATTGCCCTTAGAAATAGATTTAGAAGAATACAGCTTCCAAAAGAAGTTCAAGATGAAATTGTCCCTAAAAATATTCTAATGATAGGAAATACAGGTGTTGGTAAAACAGAGATTTCTCGTAGAATGGCAAAAATTTTAGGACTTCCATTTATCAAAGTTGAAGCAAGTAAATATACAGAAGTTGGATTTGTTGGAAGAGATGTAGAATCTATGGTTAGAGACTTAGTTAATGCCTCAATGAATCTTATTAAAAGTGATTATAGAAAAAAAAATGCTGATAAAATAGAAGATTATATAATTAGCAAAATTACAAATAGTCTAATTCCACCTCTACCAAACACTGCTAGTGAGACAAAAAAAGAAGAATATAGGATTTCATCAAATAAAATGAAACAAAAAGTAAAAGATGGATTGGTTGATAATTTAGAAATTGAAATTGAAGTAACAGATGCTCCAATTAATCCATTTCCAATTCCGAATATAGGCATAGTTGAGATTTTTCCAAAACAACAAAAAACAAAAAAAATAAAAACAAGCGTTAAAGAAGCAAAAGAGTTGCTAAAAAATGAAGCAATAGAAAATATTACAAATATTGATGAGCTTAAGAGCGAGGCTTTAAAAAGGGCTGAAGAAAGTGGGATAATATTTATTGATGAGATTGATAAAACAGCAAGTGCAGAAAGCAGTCTAAGACAGAATCCAAACAAAGAGGGTGTTCAAAGAGACTTATTGCCTATTGTTGAGGGAAGTATTGTTGATACTAAATACGGACAAATTAAAACTGATTATATTTTATTTATTGCAGCAGGTGCTTTTCAACTCAGTAAGCCTAGTGATTTAATACCGGAATTGCAGGGTAGATTCCCTATTCGTGTGGAACTTGATGCGTTGAGCGAAGAGGATTTATATAAGATTTTAACACAGACTAAAAATTCAATTATTAAGCAATATATTTTATTACTAGGCACAGAGGGCTTAAGATTAGAATTTGATGAAGAAGCTTTAAGGGCAATTGCTAAATTTGCCTATATTGCTAATGAAAAGACAGAAGATATTGGAGCAAGGAGGCTTCATACTATAGTTGAAAAAGTGCTGGAAGATATTAGTTTTAAAGCACCTGAAATGAGTGGAGAGAGCATTATAATAACCAAAAAGGATATAGAAGATAAATTAGATTCTATTATTCAAAGTGCAGATATAACAAGATATATTTTGTAATATTTTATGACTAAAGCTGGATTTGTAGCAATAATAGGGCGCCCAAATGCTGGAAAAAGCACTCTATTAAATGTATTGATAAATGAGCAAATAGCCCTTGTATCACATAAAATCAATGCTACTAGAAAAAGAATGAATATTATTGTAATGCATAATAATGCACAGATTATTTTTATAGACACCCCTGGAATCCATAATAGACAAAAATTATTAAACCAATTTATGTTAAAAGAATCTCTAAAAGCAATAGATGATTGTGATATTGCTATATTTCTGTCTCCATCTACTGATAATCTAAGTTATTATGAGGATTTTTTAGCATTAAGCAAGGGTAAAAAACACATTGTTTTACTTAGTAAAGCTGATTTATTAAGTAAAGATGAGATTCTAGTAAAATTAAGTGAGTATGAAAAATATAAAAATTCTTATGAGGCAATAATCCCAATATCTTCTTTTAAGGGAATAAAAGATATATCAATTATTTTTGATGAGATAGTTAAGTATATTCCACATTCCCCTTATCTTTATGATGTTGACATTATTAGCACACAAAATTTAAAAGAAATTTATAAAGAAAAAATTAGAGAATCTCTCTTTAAATTTGTAAATAAAGAGATTCCATATCAAAGTGATGTGATAGTTAAAAAAATTGATGAATTAGAAGATTTAGATAGGGTTTTTGCACAAATTATTGTTGAAAAAGAAAGCCAAAAGCCAATTTTAATAGGAAAGGATGCAGCCAATATTAAAAATATAGGAATATTTGCTAGAAAAAAAATTGAGCAATTTAGCAACAAAAAGGTATTTTTAAAGTTAGATGTTGTTGTAAAAAAAGGTTGGAGTAAAGATAAGAAATTATTAAAAGAAATTGGATATGAGCTAGATTAGGATATAGTCTTTAAAAAGGTTTCTATATTTGTTTGCAGGGCTGCTAGACTTGCTGTATTTTCTATTGTGTATGTAGCTAACTTCTTTTTTTCTTCAATATCAATTTGATTTTCAATCCTTTTTACTGCATCTTCATAAGATAGATTATCTCTTTTAATTATTCGCTTTATTTGTAAATCTTTTGGGGCGTAAATTAATAAAATATTATAAATATCAAAAGCATTATTTTTAGCTTTCATTTCAAAGAAAATTGGTATATCAATAAAGTATTTTGTATTATTAGATTCTAGTTTTCTTGTTTCTTTATAAATTTCTTCTTTAATCTTTGGGTGTAATATATTTTCTAAGATTTGAAGCTTGTTTTTATCATTAAATACTATTTGTCCTAGCTTTTTTCTATCTATGTTACCATTTTTCAAAATCTCACTGCCAAAATATGCAATTACCTCGTTTTTACTAGCTTCTAGTTGTAAGTGAGATATATTATCTGCATCAATTATAGTATAACCATATAATTTTAAGAGATTACAGACAGTGCTTTTACCACTTCCAATTCCTCCTGTAATAACTATTGCATTTTTAAATGACATTTATTTATTTGTAATTGCTCTCAAAGATGGGTCATCTTGAAGCACAGAGGCATTTTTATCTGCAATTTGAGCTTCGTAGCGTGTTTGATGTTTTATATAATCTTTATTAGCTTTTTTTACAGGATTGCTCCAAAATTGTTCTAATGGGTTTCTTTTTTCTATAAAGGTGTAATAACTAAGAACGCCTACTACTCCTATAACTACTACTTTTCCAATATTACTCATATTTTCTCCTCTTTTTAAATACAAATATATTGTAAAATTCAATTATAAAGATAATGTTAGATTACGATTGTATAATAATTTTACTAAAATTATTATACAATAAGTAACATTTTAATTTAAATCTTTAAATTAAAGGCATTTTTTATGCAAACTATTATAGATATTTTGAAAAAGCATAATGAATTAAAAATTATTAACGAAAGCCTAGATATTGAGCTTGAGATTCCACATATTGCTTATATTGAAGTTAAAAAGCCAGATTCTAAAGCATTATTTTTTACAAATCCAATATGTAAGAAAACTAATACAAAATTTGATATACCAGTTTTGATGAATATTTTTGGCTCTTTTAAGAGGCTTGAAATTCTAGGATTAGATAGTGAGTTTATATCAAAAGAGATTGAAGCTTTTATAAAATTATCAGCACCAAGAAATTTTTTAGATTTATTTTTAAAATTTAAAACACTCTCAAAACTAATATATTTATTTCCTAAGAAAGTAAAATATATTCCACATAAAAGTTTTACTGGGAAAAATGTTGATTTATTTTCTCTACCTATTACTAAAACTTGGGAAAAAGATGGTGGTAGATTTATCACTATGGGTCAGGTTTATACTCAAAGTCTTAACAAAGAGATTAAAAATTTAGGTATGTATAGGTTGCAGGTATATGATAAAAATCATTTAGGAATGCATTGGCAGATACATAAAGATTCTAATCATTTTTTTAGTGATTATAAAAAAGCAGGTATTAAAATGCCTGTATCAATAGCAATAGGAGGTGATCCAATATATACTTGGTGTGGTCAGGCACCGCTTCCTTATGGAATGTATGAGCTTATGTTATATGGTTTTATTAAAAAAAAGCGTCCAAAAGTTAGAAAATGCTTAAGTAATGATTTATTTGTGCCGAGTGATAGTGATATTGTAATTGAAGGGTTTGTAGATGTGGATAGATTGGTAGATGAAGGACCTTTTGGAGACCATACAGGATATTATACACCAATAGAGCCATATCCTATTATGGAAGTTAGTGTAATTAGCCTTAAGAAAAATCCAATTTACTTATCAAGTGTAGTTGGAAAACCTCCATTAGAAGATAAATATATGGGATATGTAACAGAGAGAGTTTTTTTACCTCTTTTAAGGATGACTATACCAGCTTTAATTGATTATTATATGCCAGAAAATGGGGTGTTTCATAATTTAATACTAGCTAAAATTGATACTTTGTATCCTTCACATGCAGAACAAATTATGCATAGTTTTTGGAGTGCTGGACAAATGAGCTTTGTAAAACATGCCATTTTTGTCCCAAAAGATGCTCCAAATTTAAGAGATACTAAAAATATTACAGAATATATATTAAATAACTTAGACATTAATAATTTATTTTTTTCAAGCGGAATCTGTGATGCACTAGATCATTCTTCGCCATATTTTGCAAAGGGTGGTAAATTAGGCATAAATTGCACTAATGGTATTCCTAAATATAAAAATCTTACAATTTTGGATAATGATGTTTTATTGGAGCAAATTAAACAAAAATATAATGAGATTATTGCCCTAAGGCAGTATTTTATTAATACTAAAAATCCTATCACATTAATTACTATTGATAAAAATAGTAGAGTTTTAGAACATATCAATTCCTTTAATCCTAATCACATTAGGATAGTTTTTGTTCTAGATTCTAATAATGACCTAGATAATTTATATATGTGTCTTTGGAGGATTGTAAATAATATTGATGCAAATAGGGATATTTTAGTGCAAAATAATATTGTATTAATTGATGCAACTAAAAAAGGAGAACTAGAAAGTCACAAGAGAGAGTGGCCAGATGATGTTGATTGTAGTATTGATGTGTTAAATTATCTAGTAAAACTTGGTATAATTGACAAAAAACTATGGAGAAAATATCATATTGATAAATCTTATAGCACTATATAGTGAATGAATAACAAATGAAAGGATCTAAATAATGAAAAAAATACTAGTATTAGCTTTAGCATTTATGTTTATTGCTTGTGATAATAAGGATTCTAATGTAGAATCTAATACAAAAGTTGCAGATTCTAATGCAATAAATATAGAACAATCAACTAATGATACCAAATCTATTGTAGATTCTAATGCTTCAAATCCTATATCAAGCACTTTAGAATCTAATAGCACAGTAGCACTTAACAACACAATAGAGCAAACTTCACAGACTAAAACTCCACAAGAATTATATAAAAAATGTATTGCTTGCCACGGAGAAAATGGTGATAAAGTAGCTCCCGGAAGTGTTGGGAATGTTTTGATAGCTAATCTATCAAGAGATAGCATAATTGAGAGTATGAAAGGATATAGAGCAAAGACTTTATCTAAAGGCGGAACTTCGGCGATTATGTATCTACAAGCAAATGGTCTAAGTGATAAGGATATTGAGGTTTTGGGAGAGTATATTTCTACCTTGAAAAAATAATTACATAATGTTTATAGTAGAAGGCATAGTAAATAGTGAGTATAGAAAAGATAATTCATTATTTTTGCCTTACTTAATACCTAAAATAGATATAGAAAAAACATTGATAGAGTTAAAAAAAGAGCATAAAAAAGCGGTGCATTTTGTGAGGGCTAGTAGAATATTTAATAATAATCAGCTTTTAGAATCAAGTAGTGATGATGGTGAGCCTAAAGGTAGCTCGGGCGTGCCTGTTTTAAATGTAATGCGTGGAAATGACTTAGTTGAATGTGGCATTATTGTAGTTAGATATTTTGGAGGTAAATTACTTGGAGTTGGAGGCTTGGTTAGGTCATATACTAATGCTACACTAAATGTTATTAAAACTGCTAAAGAAAATATGATGTTAGTAAAGTATGAGTCAAAAAGTAATGTAGAGTTTATTTTAGATTTTAATCAAACTAATTATGCAAAATATATTGCAAATAAACTTAAAATAAATGTTTTATCTATCAGTTTTGATAATTGCAAGACTAGGATTAACCTAGAGGCTAATTTAAATAAATTAGAAGCTTTTAAAAAGGAATTAGAAAACTTTAAATAAAAGAGCAAAGCTTTATTTCAAACTATAAAAATTAATAGTAAATATTTTGTTTTTATGTGAAATTTTGTAATAATTCTAAATTTTTATAACTTATTTAAAATAAGGTGATTACATTATGGAATATTATAATTATATTAAAGCTTTGCATATAGTTGCTTTTGTTTCTTGGATGGCAGTTTTATTTTATTTACCCAGATTATTTGTATATCATATAGAAAATAAAGATAAAAAAGATTTTGTTGATGTGGTAAAGATTCAAGAAAGTAAGCTTTATTATTTTATTGGAACTCCTTCAGTTATTATTACTGTAATTACGGGGCTTATTATGATATTTAGCAATCTTGCTTTGTTTAGAAGTGGTGGTTGGCTTCATATAAAATTATTATTTGCATTATTTTTAATAATGTATCATATTGATTGTGGGAGGCATTTAAAAAATCTTAAAAACAATATTTATAATAAAAGTAGTAAATTTTTTAGAATCTATAATGAGTTTCCCACAATTTGTTTATTTGTAATTGCTTTTTGTGCAGTGTTGAAATTCTAAAAAGGAGTGTTTCTTGGATAAGCTTTGGAGTGGTAGATTTAGCACTAATAGTGCAAAGATTCTAGAACAATTTAATGCTTCGATATTATTTGATAAAAAGCTTTATAAACAAGATATTATAGGCTCTAAGATTCACGCTGAAATGTTAAGTAATATCGGAGTTATAAGCTTTGAGGAGAAGAACTACATTATAGGTGGTTTAGATAAAATATATCAAGAAATTGAAGATAATGAGTTTAATTTTAAAATTGCTGATGAAGATATACACATGGCAATTGAGAAAAGACTTGTTCAATTAATTGGTGATGTAGGTAAAAAACTCCATACAGCAAGAAGTAGAAATGACCAAGTAGCTCTAGACTTAAAGCTATATGTTAAATGTAGTAATGAAGAAATTAGAGTTTTACTACTAGATTTGATTAATACTTTATTAAGCATTGCAAAAGAGCATATCAATACAATTATGCCTGGAATGACACATTTACAACACGCACAGCCAATTAGTTTAGCATTTCACTTACTTGCATATTGTTTTATGTATAAAAGAGATGTTGAACGTTTAGTTAGTGACAATGATAGAAATGATTATTGTCCTCTTGGCTCGGCAGCTTTAGCTGGAAGTCCATATAAGATTGATAGGATGTTTTGTGCTAATAAACTAGGCTTTAAGTCACCTACATTTAATGCTATGGATAGTGTGAGTGATAGAGATTTTGTTATTGATTTGCTGTATTCTATATCAATGATTATGCTTCATACCTCAAGATTTGCAGAAGAGTTAATTTTATGGAGTAGTAGTGAATTTAATTTTATTACAATAAGCGATTCTTTTGCTACGGGAAGCTCTATTATGCCAAATAAGAAGAATCCAGATGTTGCAGAATTACTTCGCGGTAAAACAGGCAGAGTTTATGGGAATCTAGTCGCTTTATTAACCACAATGAAAGCTATTCCTCTTGCTTATAATAAAGATATGCAAGAAGATAAAGAAGCTATCTTTGATAGTATTGAAAATGTAACTATATGTTTAAAAGTGCTAAATTCAATGTTAAAAGAAATTACAATTAATAAAGATTCTATGTTAAAGAAAGCTAAAATGGGGCATTTAGTCGCTACGGATTTAGCTGATTTTTTAGTGCAGAAAAAAAATATTAGTTTTAGAGATGCTCATCATATAGTTGGTAAGGTTGTAGCTTATGCAGAATCTAGAGGTTGTGATATAAGTGAATTAGATGAGAGTGAATTAATAAAACAAGATTCTAATTTATGTGGTGCTAAAGAAATATTAGATTTAGAAAAATCTATGAATAGTAGAGATTCATTTGGTGGAAGTTCTGTAAATCGTCTGAAAGAACAAATTAAAATTATACAAGATTTTTTAAATGAACAAACAAAATGATATTATAAGTATGTTTAATAGTATAGCATCTAGTTATGATATAGCAAATAGGATTCTTAGCTTAGGCGTTGATACTAGATGGAGAAAAGAGGCTTGCAGTATTGCTTTAAATTTATATACTAAAGATAAACTTAATATATTAGATGTTGCTTGTGGAACAGGTGATATGATATTAAATTGGCTTAAATATACAGATAATATAGATTCTATTATAGGCATTGACCCATCAGAGGAGATGCTTAAGATTGCTAGAAAAAAGCTTCCAAATAATGTTGTTTTGCAAAATTCTGAAGCAAAGGAATTAAAGATTAAAGATAAAAGCATAGATATTTTATCTATTGCTTACGGTCTTAGAAATGTAGTTGAGATAAATCTAGCTTTGAGTGAATTTAAAAGAGTTCTTAAAGATAATGGTATCTTGGTTATCTTGGAATTTAGCAAAAAAGAAAATCAAAATATTTTTGATAAAACAGCTCTATTTTATACTAAAAAGATTTTACCATTTATCGGTGGATTTATCTCTAAAAACTATAAAGCTTATAAATATCTTCCTAATTCTATTGATGATTTTATTACATTAGAAGAGCTAGGAGAAATGCTTATAGAATTAGGATTTTTGGTAGAATTTAAAAAGCGATATGTATGTAATCTTTGTAGCTTGATTATTGCAAGAAATATTTAAGGTGTAAGTGTTGGAAAATTTATCAGATTCTCCTTTAAGTTTATTGGTCCCACTTTGTGTTATTACTTTGGTTTTTATAACAAGAAGAGTTGCTTTATCACTTTTATGTGGAATCTTGCTTGGTGGAATTTTACTTTTTTATAATAAGCCATTAGAGATTTTAATCTATGTTTATAAGAATTTATCTAGTATTTTTTATACTATAGAAGATTCTAAGATAAGCATTAATTTTAGCAATATATATGTATTTGGATTTTTGGTAATTCTTGGTGTATTAAGTCAAATGATTCTTTATTCTGGAGCAGTTAATGCTTTTGTAAGTTGGGCTCATAAGAGAGTAAATAGTGCTCAAGGGTCAGAATTTATTGCTTTTATTGCTGGAATTGTTATTTTTATTGATGATTATTTTAACGCATTAACTGTTGGGCAGATTAGTAAATCTTTAAATGACGCAAATAAATCAAGTAGAGAGCGTTTAGCTTATATTATAGATTCTACTTCAGCACCTGTATGTATCCTAATGCCAATTAGTAGCTGGGGAGCATATATTATAGGAGTTATGGATAAAAATATTCCGAAAGATTTTGGGGATAGTTTATTTTTGCTAACAAATAGCATTTGGAGTAATTATTATGCGTGGTTTGCATTATTTTGTGTGTTTTTGACTATTATTTGGCAAGTTAATCTTCCATCTATGCAAAAAAATGTAAATATTGGTGTTAATGATGTAATACAAAAAGCAAATATAAATGATAAAATTAGCTCCATTTGGTTACTTATCATTCCTATTTTAGTATTAATAATATCTATTTCAAGTATGTTATTTTATAGTGGATATGTAGAATCTAGTGAGCCAACTTTAATGAATATACTAGCAAATACAAATCCTGCTTTTTCACTATTTTATGGAGGTTTATTAACTTTAATTGTAAGTTTTGTAATTTCTTATAAACATCTTAAATATTCATATTATATGCCTATTGTTAAAGCAGGATTTTTAGGAATGCTTCCTGCAATTATCATCTTAATTCTAGCATGGGCAATAGGTCCTGTTATAAGAGATGATATGCAAACAGGAATCTACCTTGCAAATATAAGCAAAGATTTATTTTCATCTAATACTACGGTTTTTATACCTATAGTCTTGTTTGTCATTGCGGCTTTTATAGCCTTTTGCACAGGAACTAGTTGGGGAACTTTTGCAATATTAATTCCAATAGGAGTAGAAGTTGTTGTCCAAAATGGAGGAAATTTAACCCTTTGTTTATCAGCAATTTTAGCTGGAGCCGTGTTTGGTGACCATAGCTCACCAATATCAGATACTACGATTTTGTCTGCTACGGGGGCTGGTTGTTCTGTGCAAAGTCATTTTATAACACAGCTTCCTTATGTAGCTAGTGTAGCACTTGTATCTTTGATTAGTTTTATAATTGCTTCATTTGTAGATAGCGTGTTGCTAGGATATGTTATTGGGTTAATTCTTTTGATAGGGTTGTTTTATTTTTATAAAATCAAAGTTAGTAAGCCACTTAGATTTTAAGGAGCTTAATAGTGAATATTATTACAACACAGGATAAATTAAAAGAATATATTAAAAATATAAGAGATATAAGTAAAGATTTTATTAATGAAAATAGTGAATTTTCATTTCGCACATATTTAGAAAATTTAATAAATAATATTAAACCAAAAGAGGTAAAATTAATTCACGAAGCTAGAGAAGAGCAAGGTATTAGACCTGATTTTAAGGTATATAAACATATAGATTCTAATAATATGCTAAGTTATAATGCCCTACTTGGTTTTATATAGTGCAAGAAATGGGGAGAAGATTTAAAGAGACATATTGATAGTAAGCAAATTGAGAGATATTCAAATATTTCACCAAATATTTTATTAACTAACTATAATCATTTTATTTTATTGTCATACGGAAAGAAAGTTTATGAAATTAAACTAGATTCTAATGATGATTTTATAGATATATCTAATAAGTTTAATGAACTAATAAGTGATTTTTTTAATGTTGATTATGTATTAATAAAATCACGAGATGAATTAGTTGAGATTCTTAGTAAGCAAAGCTTTTATTTTGCTACAAAAGTTAGAGATTTTTATAATAAGCATCATCAAACACCTTTCTATAAGTTTTTAAATAAGACTTATTCTAGTTTTAAAAATATTACAAATTATCAAGGACTTAGTATAGATGATTTTTGTGATATTTTAGGGCAGAGTATAGTTTATGGATTATTTGTATCACATTTGCAAGGTTCTATAAAAAATAGTAATGATTTTATGAGCCTTTTGCCAGAGGGCTTTGAGATATTAAAAGAATTTATACATTTTTCTATCCCACAATTCTATTTGCCATATGAAGTTTTAAATTCGCTTGATATTATTAAACAAACTATTAGTCTTATAGATGGTGAGACGATTTCTAAGTCTTTAAAAAGTGATTTAGATTCTATTACTATATATTTATATGAAGATTTTTTAAAAAAATATGATGATTTAAGAGGAAGTGAAAATAGAAAAGAAGGTGGTGTATTTTATACACCAGAGCCTATTGTTAATGCGATAGTTTCTCTTTTAAATGATATTTTAAAAAATAAGCTAGATAAGAAAAAAGAGTTTTTAGATTCTAGTGTAAAGGTATTAGATTTTGCCACAGGGACAGGTAGCTTTCTAGTTAAAATATTTGAGGTCATTTTAAATGAAGATAATTTAAATCTTACAAATGAAGCTATAAAGCAAAAATTAAAAGATATTTATGGTTTTGAAATAAGCTTTGTTCCTTATATTGTGGCTCATTTAAAGCTTCAAAACTTTTTAATAAATAAAGGCTTTAATGATTTTAGCAAGGTTAATAAAATCCAAATTTTATTAACTAATACCCTTGATTTAAACACTGATAGGGATAATGAAGTTCCTATGCCTTTAATGTTGCTAGAAGAAGAGGATAAGATAGCTAGAAATGTAAAACATACAGATAAGTTACTCGTTATATTAGGTAATCCTCCATATAATGCAAAAAGCAAGAATAATCTTTTAGAGATAAGAAATATTTTGCAGGTTTATAAAGATGGATTAAATGAAGTAAATATAAATTCTATCAATGATGATTATGTTAAATTTATAAGGTTTGCAGAGTGGAGATTATTAGAGAATACTAATCCAAATCAAGATGAGAAGTTACCTAATATATCTAGTGTAATAAAAGATGTGCCAAAATATGGACTTATGGGATTTATTACTAATAATTCATTTATATGGGGTAGAACACATAGGAAAATGAGAGAACATTTATATAATAGCTTTGATGAAATTTATATTATTAACCTTCACGGAGATAATCAAAAAGACCCAAGAGATGATGAAAATGTCTTTAATATTCGTGTAGGAGTTTGTATAAGCCTCTTTGTAAAATATCCACCTAGTAAAGTAAGCCTTTCTCATAAAGTTTTTTACTACTCTACACTTGAAAATAATATATTAAGAAGTAGTGATAAATTTAACTTTCTAAATAAGCTAAGTTATGATGGTCTTAATTCTCTTAAATGGAAAGAGTTGGAGTTAAAAGAGCCATTCTTTTGGTTTATAGATAGGGAGTTTGAAAACTTAGAATATGAAGATTTCATTCCTCTAGTAGAAGATAAAGCCTTTAAGACTAAAGGGCAGAAAGAAATTAAGGCTATATTTGAAAATTATAATAGTGGCATAAAATTTAGAAAAGACAATCTATTGGTTCAAGTAAGCTATGATAAAGTAAAAGAAATGCTACAAGATATGCAAAATTTAGAAGACAATAAAATACTGCAGAAATATCACTTAAAAGAGACTAGTGATTGGAAGTTACAACTACAAAAACAATATTTTATAAACTATAACAATAATGATATTATGAAAGTTGCTTATCGCCCTTTTGATATACAATTTTGTTATTACCCTTTAGAAAAAATTAACAAGATTATTCCTCGTGGAGATAGTAGAAAAAAATTTATGCAACATTTTTTAAATGGCGATAATTTGGGACTTTGTTTTACTAAAGATTATTCAGGTTATTATGATGCACCATTTATCTCAGACTTGCCTATTGATATTAACTATAATGGTGGACAAACATATATTACCCCTCTTTATCGCTATGAAAAAGTAGAAAATGCTGATTATGAAGAAAAGGGTGAAGAGCAATTTATAACTAAGCAAGTTTTAAATTTTAGTCCATTTTTTAAAGAGTATTGTAAAAATCATAAAATTTTAAAATCTAAGACTGAAAGGCAAATCTTAGCCTTTATTTATGCAAATCTTTATAATCCAAATTATAGAATTAAATATGCAGAGTATCTTAAAATAGGCTTTCCAAAAATTAATTTTGAAGTAGATTCTAATATTTTTGATAAGTTAGAAAGTATTGGTCAAAAATTAATAGATTTGCATTTAATGAAAAATATTCCACAAGATAGTAGTATAAGTTTAGAAATAAAAGAAAATCTAGTTATTAAAAAACTTTCTTTTAAAGAGAGATTTAAAGATAATAAATTATTTTTAAATGATGATTTAAAGATAGTTGGTATTAATGAGAGAATCTATAATTATACAATAGGTGGGAGTAAAGTGCTTGAAAAATATCTATCATATCGTAGTAATTATAAATGTGGTTATAATGAAATAGATAATATAATAAATATTTGTAAAGTTATTAAACAAACTATCATTTTACAAGATGAATTAAGAGGAATATTATTTTGAATAAATGCTTTAAAGATAAAAATTATTTGATGGAGGGGGGGGGTAGCAGTCTATTTTGAAGGTGGGCTTGGAAATCAAATATTTCATTATATATTTTGCTTAAAACTTCAAAGCTATATAGATAAAAAAATCTATCTTGATATTTCAGATTATAGAGTGCATTATGGTAGAAATGCGAGGAATTTTGAACTAATAAACTTTAATACAAACTTACCAATAATAAATAATAAAAAGACTCTTTGTAGTGTTATTAAATATAGCTACTTTGCTTTTATGACTAGAAGTTTTATTAATAGAATTACAAATAAATTTTTTAAAATAACATTTTTAAATCCTACAAATAAAACTATATCTTTCCCTCATCAAAAATTTAGAACTATTAGGGAATTAGCAGATAATCTTGGTAATTGTAATTATATTTTTAGAGAGTATATGTGGGATTTTAAGGAATTTATTGACCTTAAAGAGAATGTGCTTAAGTTTTTAACCCCTAGTATTTTATTAAATCATAAGAATCTAGTAATATTAAGGGATATTAAACAAGCAAAAAATTCTTGTTTTATTCATATTCGTAGAGGTGATTATGTTAATATTCCTGCCTATACTCTACTTGATATGAAGTATTATAGAAAAGCTATGGATATTATTAGAAATAAGCTTGGAGATGTGGAATTTTTTGTTTTTGGCAATGATATTAATTTTATTAGAGAAAATTTTAGTAATTGTAGGATTATTAATATTAATGATGAGGATAATGTTAGCTTTGATTTTATATTAATGAGAGCTTGTAAAAATGCTATTTTAGCAAATAGCACACTTTCTATTTGGCTTGGGTTTTTATGTGATGGCATTGTAGTTTATAAGAGAAATACTACTCCAGAGATTCCATTAGTTTTTCAAACAATGCAAAACCATATTTGTATTTAGTTATTTTTCTATGATAATTTTCATTTTATCATTGTTTAATACAATGTATAGCTCTTTTATTCCTTTAAATTTATACCCACCATCTGCCATGTAATCTTCTAAGAAAGTTATTCTATACATATCTTTCTTATCTTCATTTGGATATGGAGATATATTTATCTCTTTAAAATCAATTGTTTTTAGTTCGTCTTTTGTAAATACTCTTTTTTTAAACTCTTTAAAGTCTTTTAATCTCATACCATCAAATCTAATGAAATTATCATCATAGAATGATAAATATAGTCCTAAATCATTATTTATCCACGCATCTCTCCAAATAAATAATGATTGTAAGATACTAGCTAGAGAATCTTTTTTTACTTCTTTAACTTCAGTTGATGATGTAATTAAAATTGTTTTTTTATGGTCTATTATTTTGTCATAGTCTATTAAGATATTATTTTCGATAGCGATGCAACCCTTTGTGTTGTTATCTCTGTTTCCATTTAATGGAAGTCCGTGAATCCAAATGCCATAGCCTGTTTTTTTATTTAATTTATCATGCAGGTTTGGATAAGATGTTGCAAATGCAAGAGGTCCATAATATTGGTCAAGGTTTTGTAACTTTTTAGTTAAATCATATACACCAATAGGTGTAGCTAAATCACCCTCTGTTTTTTTATCTTCTTTATTTGAGCCAAAAATAGCACTTGTTTTATTTACTAACTTTAATTTATCATCTTCAAGTTTATACAATTCTAAACTAGTTTTTAGTTTTGATGCAATAAAAATATAATCTATACTTTCATAATAACCTAATTTTGTATCTTTATTTTTAAGAACATACTGCCAATAGGATTTATCCATTAGATATTTTTCTAATGCATTTTTTATGCTACCAATACCATTTTTCTGGTATATATTAACTATATCATATATCTTTGTATCATTTGCTTGCATAGTAATTGCTAGTAACAATAATGCTAAATATTTCATTATTTTCCTTATCTCAAATTAAATGCTCTATTTATTTAGATTTACAATTATACTTGAAATTTTATTAAATTGGCTTTTTAAGTAAAAAATAAAGTCTTATGTTATAAAATACAAGTTTTTATTTTAAAGTTCAAAATATTTAAAAGGAAAGCTAATGCAAGCAATAATTAAGAATGGAGGCAAACAATACAAGGTAAAAATTGGAGATATTATTCTTCTTGATAAAGTAAACCTTGAGCCAAAGTCAAATATTGAGATAACTGAAGTATTAGCATTAATAGATGGCGAAAAAATTGATTTTGGGACGCCATTTTTAAATAATGCTAAAGTTAAACTAGAAGTTATCAATCACGGAAGAGCAAGAAAAGTCATTACTTTTAAAAAGAGAAGAAGAAAAGATAGTAAGACAAAAAGAGGATTTAGACGAGATTTTACAAGAGTTAGAGTTGTAGAAATCTTTAAATAATTAAGGTTAAATATTTAAAATATAAGGATTAAAATATGGCACACAAGAAAGGTCAAGGTAGCACCCAAAATAATAGAGATTCTGCAGGTCGTAGATTAGGGGTGAAAAGATTTGGTTCAGAGTTTGTTAGGGCTGGTAATATTATTGTTCGCCAAAGAGGAACAAAGATACACCCAGGTAATAATGTAGGATTAGGGAAAGATCATACTATATATTCACTAATTGATGGTATAGTTAGGTTTGAGCGTAAAGATAAGTTTAGAAAAAAAGTATCAGTAGTTCCCAATTAAAATTTATAATATTTTAAGTAATACTAAAAATATTATATTTTAAGAGGTATTATTTTATGAAAAAGATATTTATTTTATTTTTATTGCTTATTTCATTATTGTTTTCTGATTATAAAGATGCTTATGAGGATTTTTTAGAACTATCTGGTTATAATGCTTCATATAAACTTATGTTTGATGATAGAACTATACTTAAAGTTATACATAGTGAATTATCTACTCTTGGAATAAATATTACAGATGAAATGGAAGATGATTTAACTGCTATATTAAAAAATTATATGTTTGATGTAAAAGAAGAGCTCGATAAAGATATGTTTTCTTTTTATAAAGAGAATTATTCAGAAGATGATTTAAAAGCTTTAATAGAATTTTACAAAACAGATATTGGTAAAAAAGTATCTAGTTTAACACCGTTATTTGAAAAAAAATTATTAGATACGCTTGATAAGGTAAAGGCTAAATATTATCCAGAAATGGAACAAGAAATAATAAAGCTTTTTGGTAAATAATTAAAGTAGTTAGTTTTGTTTATAGATAGTGCTGATATTTTTATTTCTTCTGGGAAAGGTGGAGAAGGTGCTATTAGCTTTAGAAGAGAAAAGTTTGTAATTCAAGGTGGACCTGATGGTGGAGATGGTGGAGATGGTGGAGATGTATATTTTGAGGTAGATTTAAATTCAGATACATTATCTAGATTCCGTGGTAAAAAACATTATAAAGCAAAGAATGGCTCCCCTGGTGAGGGTAAAAAAAAGAGTGGTAAAAAAGGTGAAAGTATAATTATAAAAATACCACTTGGCACACAAATTATTGACTTTGATACAAATAATATCCTATATGACTTTAATACCCCTAGGAAAATACTATTTTTGAAAGGTGGCAAGGGAGGATTAGGTAATTTTAGGTTTAAAAACTCTATCAATCAAAAACCAACTTATGCACAAAAGGGTTTAGAAGGAGAATTAAGACATATAAGATTAGAATTAAAAGTTATTGCTGATATTGGATTAGTGGGATTTCCAAATGCAGGTAAATCTACTTTTTTATCAGTAATTTCAAATGCCAAACCTCAAATTGCAGATTATGAATTTACTACTTTAATACCAAATTTAGGCGTTGTTAATATTGATGAAATTAATTCATTTGTTATAGCCGATATTCCTGGAATAATTAATGGTGCTAGCCTTGGTAAAGGTTTGGGATTAGAGTTTTTAAAACATATTGAGCGAACAAAGATATTTTTGTTTATGCTAGATTCTTCTAAAAACATTTTAGAGCAGTTTCTAAACCTCCAAAAAGAGATTAAAAATTTTAATATAGCTCTTGTAGAAAGGAAGTTTGGTATTGCTATTACAAAGGTTGATGTTGAAGCAAAACAAGATTGTAATGATTTATTTAATTACTTTAGTATTATTCAAAAGGATTCTATGTATGTAAATGATGCCTTAGTAAATGATACTTTAGATTGTAAAGATATAAAATCCATAAATACTTTTAATATAGAATCTAGTATTAAAAAACCACTTTTTATTATTCCTATATCATCAATTAGTGGCTTTAATATAGATAAAATAAAATTTCTTTTATTTAAGAATATTAAAAATGAATAATATTCAATGGTTGTCAATCCGCGCTTCAGCTGGTAGCGGAAAGACTTTTGCATTAACTCTGCGTTATATCTCTCTCTTGTTTTTAGGGGCTAGAGTAAATGAGATTTTATGTGTTACTTTTACTAATAAAGCCCAGCAAGAAATGCAAGAGCGAATCTTAAAAACATTACTTGATTTATCAAACGATACTCCTACACCATATTTTGATGAGCTTTTAAAATTAGGAGTTTCAAAAGATATTATTGCTAGTAAAAAAAAAGCTATATATGAAAATTTTATTAGTTCAAATAATCATATTATGACCTTTGATGCTTTCTTTAATATGATATTAAAAAAGTTTAGCTTTTATGCCGGTATTTCTAGTAACTATGAAATAGGAGTTAATTATAATAGCAATGAAGAAGTTTTTAATAAATCTCTTAATTCCCTTATAGATGATGAATTTAATTTGCTTGTAAAATTTTGCTCTTCTAATAACATAATGTCAAAAGATTTACTTAATATGATAAATAAAATAAATATTGATGATTATAGTATTAGAAATATAACCTTAAAAGATGATTTTAAAGAGGATTTAATAGAAACTTTTAATTCTCTTTGTTCTTATATTTTAGAAATTACAGAGGGTAAAAAAGGGGTTGCTTCACTTAGAAAGAGATTTGATAAAACCTATGATGTTGGTAGTATAAATTCAATTATAGATTCTATTAACCTTACAGATAAAATGCAAGAAACCTTAGAAAAAATTAATTATGATAAGGAATTTTATAATCTCAAAATAAATAAAATAAAAGATATTTTTAAGAGTTATTTTATATTTAGAGAAAATGAAATTTTAGGGCAAATTATTAAATTTAATAAGCTATATAAAAGGTTTAAAAATTCTACTTTAGCGACTAAAAATAAGTTAAATTTTAGTGATATAAATATGCTTTGTTATGATTTATTAAATAAGCATATTGATAGAGACTTCTTTTATTTTAGGTTAGATTCTAGGATTAATCATATTTTAGTAGATGAATTTCAAGATACAAATATTAAACAATATGAGATTTTAAAACCACTAATTGATGAGATTAAGAGTGGTATAGGCAGGGTTAGTAATAGGAGCTTATTTTTCGTAGGAGATGAAAAACAAGCAATTTATGCCTTTAGAGGAAGTGATAGTAAGCTTTTTAAAGAGATTAGTAAAGTTTTAGGAATGAATATAGTTTCACTTCCTAAAAATTATCGTAGTTCTAAAAATATTATTCATTTTGTAAATGAGACATTTAAAGATATATTTAGTGATTATGAAACACAACTTCAAAATAGCACAACTGAAGGTTATGTTGAGGTTATAACTAAAGAAGAAAAGGGCGAGATTCTATTTTCAATAAAACATAGAATCTTAAATTTATTGCAAAATAATAGAAAAGATATATGTATTTTAACTAGAAAATCAAGTAGTGCAAAAGAGATATATGATTATTTAATAAATGAAATTAATGGTATTAAAATATCAATTAAAATTAAAGATAGTATTAATAAAGAGTTTTTAATAATCAAAAATGCTCTCTTATATTTGTATAGTAAAAATGAGCTTTATCTTAAAAATTGTTATAAGTTGAATGGCGATAGTTTTTATTCCAATATTAAATTAGAAATTGATATTAATTTATCTCCAAGTAAAATTACTCTAAAAATTATGGAATATTTCAGGTTATATGGAAAAGTTGCTATTTTAATACTAGAAAATGCTGTTTTGTATGATGGTTTAGATGAATTTATAGAGTTTTTAAAAAATGCAGATATTGAGGTTATTGAAGATAATAAATGCAATATAAAAATAATGAATATACATAATTCTAAGGGTTTAGAATTTAGTGATGTTATAGTATGTGAATATAGCAAAGAAAGACATAGTAATGATATTTTTTATTATGATTATAAAGGATTATCGTTAGATAGAATCTATTATTTGAAGGATTCTAAATATAGAAAATATGTAGATGAAGAGTTTAACTTCATCTTAGAAAAAAAACAGCAAGAAGAAAGATTAGATGGTATTAATTTATTATATGTTGCATTCACTAGGGCAAAAGAAAGTCTCTATATTATTAAAACACAAAAAGGGATTTTTGATATTTTAAATTTAAAAGATTTTAAAATTGGTAAAGATATTATTAGCAGTAAAGAAGTTAATAATTTAGATTCTACCGTGCAAAATCTTTTAGTCCAGTCTTCATTTGGAAAACAAGATGATTTTATCAATGATGAAAATATTTCATATACTACAAAATCAAGGCTAAAGGGTGTAGCACTTCACTTAGCTTTAGAATTTTATTTAAAATACAATATGAAAGAAGATGAAATATCACAAGTTTTATTAAATAGATTTGGGTTAATATTAAATGATAGTGAAAGATTAGAAGTTTTAAAAAGTATGCAAAATATTTTAAATAACACTACAATTAGAGATATTTTGGAAAATGCCATTAATATAAAATGTGAAATTTCATATTTGGATTCTTCGCTTAAGCGTATAGATTGTCTTATAGAGACAAAAGATAATATTTTTTTGCTTGATTATAAAAGTAGTGATTTAGACTTAGTTGTTAAAGAAAAACAAGTCAAAGAATATTTGCAATATGTAAGGAAATACTATTCAAATGTAACTGCCTATCTTTGTTTTGCAGATGGGAGAATATCTGAAGTAAAATAAAATTATGCTAGAATCTTGTTTTTAAAATCTCAAAAGAATAGGATTTGATTATGTTTAAAAAAATAAGCAGATTATTCACATCTTTTTTTCATAGTGAAGCAGCAGGTGGAATCTTACTATTTTTATGTGCTTTACTTGCAATGATTGTAGCAAATTCCCGCTTCTCTCATTATTATTTTGAGCTTTGGGAGCTCCCCTTTGGGTTTAAAATAGGGGAACATTTTATTGGTATGAGTTTTCATCATTGGTTAAATGATGTATTTATGTCAATATTTTTTCTGATTGTTGGTTTAGAGATAAAAAGAGAGTTTTTGTTTGGTGAGTTAGTTGGTTTTAAGAAAGCAGCTTTCCCTGTTTTAGCAGCATTAGGAGGTATGATAGCCCCAGGAATTATTTATTTTAGTCTGAATGTTGGAACACCTTCTCAAAGTGGATTTGGAATTCCAATGGCAACAGATATAGCTTTTGCACTTGGTGTTATGATGTTACTTGGCAAGAGAGTTCCTGTTGCATTAAAAGTATTTTTAGTTACACTAGCAGTGGCAGATGACTTAGGTGCTATCATTGTTATTGGTGTTTTTTATACTAGTGATTTTAGTGTAACTTGGTTTATAACTTCTGTAATCTTACTTGGCATCTTAATTGCATTAAATAAATTAGATATAAGGTTTTTATCACCATATTTAATTATTGGGGTATTTTTATGGTTAGCAGTTCATAATACAGGAATTCACGCTACAATTGCAGCTGTTGCATTGGCATTTACAATACCTATTAGACCAAAATTAAATGGTAATGATTTTGCTTCAAAGGTATCTAGTGATTTTATACCATTATTTATGAATAAAGATAAAGAAAGAGAAAATATTTTGCTTCATCAAGACCAATTAAATATTTTAAGTTCCATTATTAAAGGCTCAAAAAATGTTCAAAATCCACTTCTTAGATTAGAACATACACTTGCACCTTGGAGTAATTTTTTAATTATGCCTCTATTTGGATTTGCAAATGCAGGTGTGGCAATAAGCAATGAAATAAGGTTTGATATAGACCATATTATGTTAGGAATAATTTTAGGGCTTGTCATTGGTAAGCCTATTGGTATTTTAGTATTTACATTCCTTTGCGATAAGCTTAAAATTGCACAAAAACCAGAATCTGTTAGTTGGATTAATATACTTGGTGCAGGAATGTTAGCAGGTATAGGTTTTACTATGTCAATTTTTGTATCAAACTTAGCATTTAGCAATCCATTAAGCACAGATTTATCAAAGTTATCTATTTTGATTGGTTCAAGTTTAGCTGGAATCTTAGGCTCGTTGTTTTTAATAATTGAGTATAAAATTGAACACAGAAACAAGAGTTAGAAATTTTAAGTATAAAAAATATAGAATCTAAATTTTATAAAGGAGAATATTGATTATGAATAATGTTTTAGTTCAACTATTGCCTTTAGTAGTTATATTTGCGATTTTTTATTTTGTTATTATAAGACCACAGATAAAACAGCAAAAGGCACATAAAGAAATGTTGGCAAATTTAAAAAAAGGTGATAAGATTGTAATTAATGGTGGATTAATATGTGAAGTGTTAAAAGTTGAAGATAAATTTTTTACTATTAAAATTAATGATGAGACACAAGCAAGATTAGCTAAAGAATTTGTCGCATATAAGTATGAAGAAAAAACTAATAGCTAATACTTATGAAAAAATTTTTTAATTTTAGAACTATAATTTTTATTGCTATATTTTTATTTGGAATTATTTTTTCTATACCATCACTTTTTAATACATCCGGACCAAGGATAACTCTAGGTCTAGATTTACAAGGCGGGATTAATATCTTATTAGGTATTAATACTGATGAGGCAATAAAAAGCAGATATTCTTATATTGCTACACAAATTAATTATGAAACTCATGATAAATCAATTTTAATAGATTCATTAAAAACTAAGGATAATGGAATTACCTTTGAGTTAATAGACTACTCTCAAAAAGAAGCACTTGGTAATCTTTTAAAATCTATTAATGGAATCTTAATAGATGAAAATAATGGAAAATATAATATCTATTTTAGTAAAGAAGAAATGATTTTAATAAAAAATTCTGCCCTAGATCAAGCAATAGATACAATAAGGAATAGACTTGATATTTATGGATTAACAGAACCTAGCATTACAAGACAAGGTGAGGAAAATATCTTAGTTCAATTACCGGGGATTAAAACCAAAGAAGAAGAACAGAAAGCTTTAGATTTAATTATTCGTCCAGCTCAATTAAAAATGATGGCAGTTGATGAAGATAGAGATTCTAGAGTAAATTCTATGAGCGATGCAGAAGCTGCTAGTTATGGCGATGTAATATTAAATTTTATTAATTCTACAGGGAAAGATGTTCAATCTAAAATACTATTAAAAGAAATACCTATATTAGATGGTAGCATGATAACTGATGCTAGAGTAGCTTATGATGAGAGGGGGCAGCCTGTAATTGCTTTTAGCCTTAATTCAATAGGAGCAAAGATTTTTGGCGATTTTTCTGGAAATAATATAAAAAAGAGGATGGCAGTTGTGCTTGATAATAAGGTTTATTCTGCACCTGTTATAAGAGAGAGAATTGGTGGTGGAAGTGGTCAAATTAGTGGAAATTTCAGTGCTGATGAAGCAAAAAATATTGCCATAGCTCTTCGTAGTGGAGCTTTGAGTGCCCCTCTTGAGTTACTAGAAAAAAGAAGCATAGGTCCATCGCTTGGAGCAGATAGTATAAAGTCATCTTTAATTGCGTTATTTGGTGCATTTTTTGTGATTATTTTATTTATGATTTTTTATTATGGATTTGCTGGAGTTATTGCTGTTAGTGCATTATTTGTAAATATATTGGCTATTATTGCTATAATGAGTCTTTTTGGAGCCACCCTTACTCTTCCAGGAATGGCTGGAATTGTTCTAACAGTTGGTATGGCAATAGATGCAAATATTATTATTAATGAACGCATTAGAGAGGCTTTGCGTAGTGGTAAAAATATAGTTCAGTCAATTTCTTTTGGTTATGTGAATGCAACTAGAGCAATTTTTGATGCAAATAATACTACTTTAATCATAGCAGTATTGTTATATGTTTATGGCACAGGTCCTATTAAGGGCTTTGCTGTTACTATGGGTATTGGAATCTTAGCTTCCATTATAACAGCTATTATAGGAACACATGGTATTTATTTATGGCTTGGTGAAAAAATAAATCATACAAAAAAAGTTAATTTTTGGTTTGGAATTAAATTAGGGGAAAAATAGTGGATTTTTTTAGACACGATAAAGTTTATGACTTTGTTAAATATAGTAATTATGGTTTTATGGTTGTGTTAATACTTATCATTGCAATAGTTATTCTATTTTTTACTAAAGGTATTAATCTTGGCATTGACTTTGCAGGTGGAAGTGTAGCTCAAATACAATATAATTCTAAAGAAGCACCAATATCAGATATAAGAAAATTGCTCAATCAAAATACATTTTTTAAAGACTCTCAAATTACAGAATTTGGCTCTAAAAATGAAATAATTATAAAATTTCCTTTTATTAAAGATGCAAATATAGATATTTCAGATGAGATTAAAAATACTTTAAATAAAACAGGAGATTTTGAAATTCGCAGAATTGAGAATGTAGGTCCAAAGGCTGGAAGTGAACTTGCTAAAAATGGAATAATTGCTATTGTTTTAGCAATTATTGCGATGATGATTTATGTATCATTTAGATATGAGTGGAGATTTGCTCTTGCTAGTATTGTTGCCCTAATTCACGATGTTATTATCTCTGGTGCAGCTATTATGGTGTTTAATATAGACTTAAGTCTTGATGTTATAGCAGCACTTTTAACACTAATTGGATATTCTATAAATGATACTATAATTATTTTTGATAGGATTAGAGAGCAAATGCTTTCAAAAAAATTTAATAGTGTTGAATTTGTTATAAATGATGCTATATCAAAGACACTTTCAAGGACACTTCTTACATCTTTAACTGTATTTTTTGTAATAGCAATCTTATTTTTCTTTGGAAGTGAAATATTAAAAGGCTTTACTTTGCCTATGCTTATTGGTTCTATCGTTGGGACTTATAGCTCTATGTTTGTAGCACCTAAATTAGCCATATTGTTTGGTTTTAATATTGAAGAATATTATGCAAAAGAAGCAAAAAAGCAACAAAAAAGACAAGAAAAAGAAAGATTAAGAAAAATGTATGAAACTGGTAGAATCTAGGAGTGTATAATGGATTGGGGAAGAATTATATTTATATTTTTTACTTTAATGAGCTTAACTTCTACAGTTGGTTTTTTGTTTGAATCAAATATTGTATTACTATTTTTAGCAACTGCTATAAATTTTATATCTACCACATTAAGAATTGGGACAAGGAAGATATTATCTTCAGAATTATTTGCAAGTTCTATCGTAGCAGATTTTCACTTAATACCTGCATTTTTATGGTATCAAATATTGGGTGATTTAAATGTAGCTTATGCTCTTACTATAGGTGCATTAATAGCAAATATCTTTTCTATATGCATTATTTTAATTGAGAGCATAAAGGCTCAAGATACTGATTATTAGGATAAGATATGACATATAATCCAAAAGAGATAGAACAAAAATGGCAAAATATTTGGCTAAATTCTTTTGAACCAAAAGATGACTTTAATTTGCCTAAAAAATATATTTTAAGTATGTTGCCATACCCAAGTGGTAATATTCATATGGGACACGTTAGAAACTATACCATAGGTGATGCTATTGCTAGGCATTTTAGAAAGCAAGGTTTTAATGTACTTCACCCGATAGGTTGGGATTCTTTTGGACTTCCAGCAGAAAATGCCGCGATTAAACATAACTACCATCCAAAAACTTGGACTTATGAAAATATATCTAGTATGCAAAAAGTATTGCAGAGTCTAGGTTTTTCTTTCTCTAAAGAAAGAGAATTTGCTACAAGTGATAATATATATACAAAATGGGAGCAAGAATTCTTTACTAAAATGTGGGATAGTGGGCTTGTATATCGTAAAAAAGCATATCTTAATTGGTGTCCACAGGATATGACTGTTTTAGCAAATGAACAAGTGATAGAAGGTAAATGTTGGCGGTGTGATACTTGTGTAGAGCAAAAAGAGATGTATCAATATTATCTAAAGATTACTGCATACGCAGAGGAGCTTTTAAATGAGCTAGATAAGCTTGATTGGCCGCAACAAGTAATAACTATGCAAAAAAATTGGATTGGAAAGTCTAGTGGATTAGAGTTTAGTTTTAAACTAGATGGAAATTTTGGTGAATTTAGCAAAATTGATGTTTTTACAACTAGGGCAGATACAATTTATGGGGTTACATATTGTGCCTTAGCACCAGAACACCCACTTATAAGCTATCTAATAGAAAATAATTTAATTTCTAAGGATAAAATAGATTCTATTATTGCTATGCGGAATATGAGCTCTAAAGATAGGGCTGTGAAAGAAAAAAATGGACTTAGCCTTGAAATATTTGTAATACATCCATTAACAAATGCGAAATTAGAAATATTTGTAGCAAATTTTGTATTAATGGATTATGGTAATGGTGCAATAATGTGTGTTCCTGCACACGATGAGAGAGATTTTGAATTTGCTAAAAAGTATAATTTAGATATTAAATATGTATTTGATGGCGATGAACAATTTTCTTCTAATGGTAAGCTTATCAATAGTAATGAGCTTAATGGTTTAACATCAAGTGAAGCAAAAGAAGCGGTAATTAAATACTTTGAAGATAATAATTTAGGCAAAAGAGTTATTAACTATAAATTAAGAGATTGGGGAATTTCAAGGCAGAGATATTGGGGGGCTCCTATACCTCTTATTTCTTGTGATCATTGTGGAATAGTAAAAGAAGAAAAACTTCCTGTTATTTTGCCTGATGATATATCTTTTGATAAAGAGGGTAATCCACTTTTAAATCACCCAACTTGGAAGATAACTAAATGTCCAAAATGTGGAAGAGATGCAGTAAGAGAATGTGATACTATGGATACATTTATGGAATCTAGTTGGTATTTTCTAAGATACACTACACCAAGGAGTATGTGGGAAGATAAAGCATTTGATGAGGTTTCATTAAAATATTGGTTAAATATAGATGAATATATTGGTGGTATAGAACACGCAGTATTGCATTTGCTTTATGCTAGATTTTTTACTAAAGTATTAAGAGATTTAGGGTATATTAATATCAATGAACCATTTGCAAGGCTTTTAACTCAAGGAATGGTATTAAAAAATGGTTCTAAAATGAGTAAATCAAAAGGCAATGTAGTTGAGCCAAAGTCAATTATTAATTCATTTGGTGCGGATAGTGCTAGATTATTTATTTTATTTGCAGCACCACCTACAAAGGAATTAGAATGGAATGATGATGCACTAAAAGGTTCTTATAATTTTTTAAATAGATTATATGCAAACTCTAAAAATATTAAGAATCTCAATTTTAATACTTTAAAATTTAGTAATTTAAATGGGAGTGAAAAATATGCCAGAAAAAAGGTTTATGAAGCATTATTAAAAAGTAATAGCGTATTTACCAATAAAGAATATCCTTTTAATACTTTAATTGCTGCTTGTATGGAGGCATTAAACTCCTTAATTGCACAAAATAATGATGAAGTATGGTTTGAGGGATATTATATTTTATTAAATGTTTTAGAGCCAATAGTTCCTCATATCTGTTATGAATTAAGTCAAAAATATTTTAATTTAGAGAATTTTAGAGTTATTGATATAGATTCTAATGCTCTAAAAAGTGAGAAAATAACATTAGCTATTTCGATTAATGGTAAAAGAAGGGCAGAGATTGATGTAGGGCTTAATTGTAGTAATGAAGAAATAATTGTTCTTGCAAAAGAAAGTGCTAAAAAATGGATAGAAAATAAAACTATATTTAAAGAAATTATAGTTCCAAATAAACTTATTAATTTTGTTATTAAATGAATATTTTTAATTTATTATTTATTATTTTTTTTACTGCTGGATGTGGTTATTACCCTATATCATATTATAGTAAGAAAGCTATTGGAGAAGATATATATGTAGAATCTATTGTAAATCTTTCAGACCCAGAGAATTCTGTAATTGCAAAAGATGCTCTAAACCAAGCAATTACAACAAGATTTCATTCAAATCTTGTATCAAAAGATATGGCTAAGACAATTATTACCATAGAGATAGTAAATGTAGATTTATATTCTATTGCTGATAATAAAGAGGGTTTTGCTAATTTCTATCGCGCTTCTGTCAATTTATCATTTACTTATACTGATAAAAAGGGAAATTTAAAGAAATTTAAAAATTATGGTTATTATGATTTTACAGTGGATACATTATCTACAATTACTGATGAACGACGTTTTGTTGCATTAAGAGAGGCTTCACTTTCTGCTATTGATAAGTTTGTCTCACAAGTAGCTTATAATTGGCAATGAATGAAAAAATCAAACTTGCTATAAAAAATGCAATTATTAATATTAATTATAATGTAGATTTTACGCCAGAATATTTTTTGCAAATTTTATGTAAAGAGCTTAAGGCTTTAGGTTTAGAATTTGATGAGTGTCAATGGTATAATCTTTGGAGCTCCAAGTTTAATGAAGATATAAGAAAAGAGTTAAATAATTATCCTATAAAAACTCGTAATGACTTTATAAATACACTCTCTCATATCTATAAAAATAAGCTAGAAAGTCAATCTAGTGATACAAATAAAATTTTACAAAAGGCATTAAAACTTTTAAGAGAATCCAATTTAATTGATGTTGATGAAAAAACCCCTCTAAACATTATAGATTCTAAATTAAACCAATTGTTAAATAGTTCATCAAAATTATCAAGTTCTATATTAAATATTGAGGCATTGAAGTTTAAAAAATTAGATGATGATGCTTTGCTTTATGAAATTGATGAATATATTGTTTTAAATCTTCCTGATGAGGCATTAAGGAGACTATGTAAAGCACTTTATGAAATACTAATATCAGAAGGAAAAGATAATGTTTTAATTTATGGAAAAAACTCAATTCTTGTAATTCCAAATAATACTATTGAAATTTCAATGAAATTGCTTGATTCTATTTTAGAGACTAAAACTTTTATTTATAAAAATCAAAAAATACACCTAAAAGTTAATGTTAAGAAATTAAAAATTAAAGATTTAATATGAATTTAGTAGAAAAATATATGTTTAATAAAGGGCAGGAATATGCAAAGTTTGATAAAAATAGAGCAAAAATTATTTATTCTTTATTAAAACCCAAATTAAAGCATAACTTTAAAACCATTCAAGTTTTAGGGACTAATGGAAAAGGAAGCACAGGTAGATTCTTAAGCCTTGCTTTAATACAAAATAATTTTAATGTTTTGCATTTTACAAGCCCTCATATCTTTAGCTTTAATGAGAGATTTTATAAAAATGGGGAGATTGTAAATTATAAGGAGCTAAAAAAAGCTCATTTTTTTTTACAAAACTTTGATTTTATTAATAAATGTAGCTATTTTGAATATGCCACATTTTTAGCACTGACTCTTGCACAAGATGTTGATTATTTAATTTTAGAAGCAGGGATTGGTGGAGAGTTTGATTCTACAAGTGTATTGCATAGAGATATGTGCATTTTTAGTGTGATTGATTTTGATCATTGCGAAATGCTAGGAAATAGTATTGAAGAAATTGCTACAACAAAACTTAATGCTATGGTAAATCCTAGTATTATTGGTATTCAAAAACATAATGTAATAAAAAATATTGCTACAAAAATTGCACAACATAAGAGCGTAAGTTTGTATTTTTTAGACTTTAGAGAAGATTCTAGTATAGATAATTACTTTAAAAAACATCAATTAGCTTCATTTTTAAAACCTAATTTACTTCTTGCCCTAAAGGCTGCTGATATTTTAGGTTTAAAATATGATTTAACTACATTAAAAAAATTAGACTTAAGAGGGAGGTTTGAGAGGATTGCAAACAATATAATTATTGATGTTGGACATAATCAAAATGCAGCTTTAGCTATAAAAGAAAGTTTAAAAAATAAAAAAGTTATATTAGTGTATAATAGCTATTTTCAAAAAAATATTAAAGAAATACTAAGTATCTTAAAAGATAATATTTTAAGATTAGAAATTATTGAAATTAGAAATAATAAAAGAATTATCAAAAAAAGAGATTTAATAGAAATATTAGAATCTTTAAATATCTCCTATGATAAATTTAGAGGAATAAAAAAGGATTATGATTATCTCGTGTTTGGGTCATTTAGCGTTGTTGAAAAATTTATGCAAAAGAGATTGAAATGAAGAATATTAGAGATAAATTTATTATTTCAATAATTGATAATAATGGAATTAGACAATTTAATATTCATAGATTCGTAAAGAAATTTTTATTTTATTGTTCTATTTTTATTATAATATTTGCTTTTGTGCTTTTTTTTGCTATTAAAATTTTAGCAAGTGAGCTAAAATCTATGCAAAACCATAAAGATGATACAATAGATAAGTATGTTGTTGTTTATAATGATAATGCGAATTTACAGCAAGAGATAGAGCAAAGTCAGCATAAGCTAAATGAGATAAACCAAAAAATACTTGATTTAGAAGATGTAATAAGTCTTAGAAACTCTAGTGTTGAGGTGGAACCTATAAATCAGTTTGACTTAAAGTCTCTTAATTTAAATCAAAAAAATTTAATTTTAAAGCTTTTGCCAAATTCAAAACCATTTAATTCTAGTATTGAGGCTAAGAATAGCTTGTTAAAATCAGGTATTGTTTTTATCCTCCCTCCAAATACGCCAATTTATGCAACTGCAGATGGAATTGTAGATTTAACTAGAAGTGAAGATACAAAAGGGATAGGAAAGTTTGTTAAATTAGTCCATTCATTTGGATTTAGTTCAATATATGGACATCTTTCAAAAGTAAGTGTGAATAGAGGCGATGTGGTTAAAAAAGGTGATATTATCGGATATAGCGGAAAGAATAGTGAAGCAGATAATTTATATTATGATATTAGATTCTTAGGTAGTGAAGTTGATTTAAAAAATTTTATAAATTGGGATATTGATAGTTTTGAGATTGTGATGAATAGTAATAGTATAGTAAATTGGAATAGTTTGTTATGGACTTTTAATGATATGATGCAAATTAGTAATCATAAAGTTTTAAGTCAAGAACATATAAAGTCTCAAATATGAAATATAGTAAAGAAAGATTAATACTAATGGTTTCTAGTCCATATGGGCATAAATACTATAATATTAATCTTTTATTTAAGCATATTATTTTTTATTTTGTAACCTTTGTTGGAGCAGTAATATTTTTTATACTTGTAGTTTTACATACTTTTGCTTCAGAGATTTCTGATATTGAATATAAGTATAATTACATACAAAATCAATATCAAAATTTAATTAATAAGCATATTGATTTATCAGCTCAAATCTCAAATAAAAAAGAAGAGACAATGCTTGTTGCAGATAAGATAGAGGAGCTAGAAGGAGTTATTGGTATTAGTAATAACAATAATAACTATGGATTAAAAAGTAGGGTAGAAATTGCTAGCATTACAGGCTTGCAAAAGCTCTTTATTATGAAATTTTTTCCAAATGGTTATCCTTTAAATACATATAAGAGAATTTCATCTCCATATGGTTATAGGATTCATCCATTATCTAATACAAAAGAAATGCACACAGGAACAGACTTAGCAGCTGATGTTGATACCCCTGTATATGCTACTGCTGATGGTGTTGTTGATTTTGCTAAAAGTGGATGGAATGGTGGTTATGGAACTATAGTGAAGTTAGATCATTTCTTTGGATTTAAAACATATTACGCACATTTAAATTCTATTGTAGTAAATAGAGGTGATTTTGTTAGAAAAGGACAATTAGTAGCGTATGTTGGTAATACAGGTGCTAGCTCTGGCTATCACCTGCATTATGAGGTTAGGTTTTTAGGAAGCCATATTGATTCTAAGAATTTTATGGATTGGAATATGAGTAATTTTGATAAAATTTTTGATAAGGAGAAAAATGTAGCATGGCAATCTTTACTAATGACAATAAACAATTTGATGCAGCAAACACCAATGGAGCAACAATTATTGCTGCTGGGACAAGGTTTAAGGGTGAATTAAAATCTGAATGTCATATTCATATAGATGGTGAATTTGATGGCAATATTAATTCTAATAATACGGTTATGATTGGTAAAAATGGTGTTGTAAATGGAGATATTTTTGCACAAAGGGTAATAGTTAGCGGTATTTTTAAAGGCACTATGGATTCTGATTGTATTGAGATTCTTCCAAATGGCAAGATTGAAGGAACTATAATTTGCAATGAATTATATATAGAGAAAAAGGGAATTTTTATTGGTGAGAGTAAAATAAAAACTAAAACCTCTGAAGAGATTAATGATTAATTTAGGATTAATGTATTTTGATAAATTCTAATTTTTATAGAGAATTAAATCAAAATAATGGTTATAGAATTTTTATCTTCAAAGATTATAATGAAGCTAGAGGGGCTTTTGAGGTTTGTAAATATAAAAAGTTTATCGACCCAAAATTTCCTAATTTTTATCTTTTAAATGAATTTAGGGCAAAAAGAGGAGATGACTTAAGAAGCTATTCATTTGAGCTTGGAGAAATGCTTTATAATCTCTCAAAATTTTATCATAATAGCAATTCACTGCTTTTAGCTCCCCTACATTCTATACTTCACCCACTTCCAAAGCTAAAATGGCTAGAATCTATACATTTAGAGCTAAATAAAGAATGTAATTTTTCAAACTTAATTGATAAATTAATATATTATGGATATGAAAGACTAGACTTAATTCACGCACCAAAGGAAATGGCAATACACGGTGATATTATTGATATTTTTTCTCATAATTTTGATAATCCTCTTAGAATCTCATTTTTTGATAATGAAATTGAGAGTATTAAATTTTTTGATGTTGTTACGCAGAAATGTTTTGGTAATAATATAACAAATATTGACATTTTTCCTGCATTATTTTCTTTAGATAGTGATGAATTTGATAGTTTAGAAGAAGAGGTTAAAAATAGCTCGTTTGATGCTTTTATTAAAGATATACATAGTCTTGGATTTTGGTTTATAGATGAACCTTTAATTAGCAAGCAATTTAAGAGTTTGATTAGTCCAACTGCTTTTAATGAATTAAAAGAATTAGAAGCTTTAGAAACTTTATCATATCTTGATTTCGATTTTTTAAAAAGCATTAATAAATTAGAATTAGTTAATACCTATACTGATATAGAATCTAGCAATTCTTTATCAAGCATAATCTCTCTTCATAAAAATAAATCTCTTACTATTTTAAGTAAAAATGAATTATTATTAAATAACTTAGAGATTCCAGCAAATGCAAAAATAATAAAAGAATATATTAGTTTAAATATTATAACTCCAAATGAGTTAATCTTATCGCTTAATAAAATATCAAAATTAAAAGCAAGACAAAATAAAACCATTAGATTAAATGAATTAAATAATGGTGATTATATTGTTCATAGTGATTATGGTATAGGGATATTTAATGGTATTGTGCAAACTAGTGTATTAGGCAATACTAGTGATTTTATTGAGATTTTATATCTAAATAATGACAAACTTCTCATTCCAACACATAATTTGAATTTAATTGATAAATATATTGCAAACACTTCATCAATCCCTGTGTTAGATAAATTAGGTAAGGGTAGTTTTGCAAAGATTAAAGAAAAGGTTCGTCCAAAGTTATTAGAGATTGCAAAAGAAATTATAGATATTGCAGCTCAAAGGGAGTTAATTAAAGGTAAAGTAATAGATACTAATAATGTAGAGAATCTTATATTTAAACAAAGTAGTAATTTTGAGCTTACCACAGACCAAGATAAAAGTATTAATGAAATTTTTAATGATTTATCTAGTGGTAGAGTTATGGATAGGCTTTTAATTGGTGATGTTGGATTTGGTAAGACAGAAGTGGCTATGAATGCAATTTTTGCAGTTGTAAAGAGTGGATTTCAGGCTTCTCTTATAGTTCCCACCACACTTTTATCAAATCAGCACTTTAAAAGTTTAAAAACTAGATTTGAAAAATTTAATATCAAAATTGCAAAATTAGATAGATTTGCTAAATCTAAAAAAACAATACTAGATGGTTTAAAAAATGGAGATATTGAAGTTATTGTAGGCACTCATAGTTTATTAAATGCTAGTTTTAAAAATCTTGGTTTAGTTGTGCTTGATGAAGAGCATAAATTTGGAGTAAAGCAAAAAGAAAAGCTAAAAAATCTAACAAAAGATGTTCATATTTTATCAATGTCAGCTACACCAATACCAAGAACATTAAATTTAGCACTCTCTCATATTAAAACGCAATCAAGCTTAAACACCCCACCAAGTATTAGAGTTCCTCCCAAGACTTTTGTTAAAAATTATAATGATATGGTTTTAAAAGATGCAATTTTAAGAGAGCTTAGACGAAATGGACAGATATTTTATATTCATAATAATATTACAAGTATTACTAGCAGAAAAAATGAGATTTTAAAAATACTACCAAAATTAAAGATTGCAATTTTGCATTCAAAGATAAATGAGAGCGAAACTGAAAGCATTATGATAGGTTTTGCAAATGGTGAATTTGATGTATTACTCTCAACCTCTATTGTAGAATCAGGCATTCATCTTCCAAATGCAAATACTATTATTGTAGATTCTGCTGATTGCTTTGGTATGGCAGATTTACATCAGCTTCGTGGTAGGATTGGAAGGGGAGACAAGGAGGGGTATTGCTATTTTTTTGTAGATGATAAAGATAATATTACAAGTGAAGCAAAAAAGAGATTACTTTCATTAGAATCTAATTCTTTTTTAGGTTCTGGTGGGATTTTATCATATACTGATTTAGAAATTAGAGGTGGTGGTAATATATTAGGTGAGGCACAAAGTGGGCATATAAATAATATTGGTTATAGTCTGTATTTAAAAATGCTAGAAGATAGTATAAATTATCTAAGTGGAAAAGAGATTTTAAATAAGCGAAGTGTAGATGTAAAGTTAAATATTAGTGCGTTTTTAAACTCTAGCATAATACCTTCAGACAGAATAAGGCTTGATTTATATAGAAGGCTCTCAAATATAGAATCTAAAAATGATATATATGATATAGAAGAAGAGATAAATGATAGGTTTGGTAAGTTAGATAGCTTTAGTATGCGATTTTTAAGGCTTATTTTGATTAAATTTATTGCAAATACCTTAAATATCAAAGCTATCTTAAACTATAATCAGCATATAACCATAATATTAAAAAATGATGAAAAAGTTATGTTTGATGCTAGTGATATTGATGATGATTCTATATTAGATGCAGTGCTAGAGTATTTAAGGAAGCAAGAGAAATGATTAAAGTTGGAATAATTGGCGATATTGTTGGAAGAATAGGGAGAAGAATGCTTATAACCAACCTAGCAAAGATAAAAGAGGAATATAATATTGATTTTATAGTTGCAAATACAGAAAATGCTAGTGGAGGCTTTGGTATAAGTTATAAAAATGCAAATGAGATTTTAAAGAGTGGTGTAGATGTTTTAACAGGTGGGAATCATTCTTTTGATAAGACGGATATTATACCATTTATGGATACTTTGCCCATACTGCGTCCTTTAAACTTCCCAAATGAAGTTCCTGGTAGGGGAATTTATATTAAAGATAATATTGCAGTTATTAATGCTATGGGTCATTATGGCATAAATATTAATTTAGATAATGTATTTTTTGCCTTAGAAAATGCAATACAATCTTTACAAAAACAAGGTATTAAAAATATTATTGTTGATTTTCACGCAGAAGCAAGTAGCGAGAAAAGAATGGCTTTTTGTATGTTAAGAGGAAGAATATCTGCATTATTTGGGACGCATACGCATATTGGTAGTGATGATTTACATATTCAAAATGATAGCTTTTATGTTAGTGATTTGGGGCTTTGTGGTGCTTATGATGGCGTTATCGGTATGGATTATGAAGCACCACTTTATAAAGCCAAGATGGGTTATGGAAAATCTTGCTATAAGGTATTAGACAATGGAAATAATATCTTTCAAATGGTAATTTTAAGCATTGAAGATGGAAAATGTAAAGAAGCTTTTAAACTTAGAATCTTAAATAATAGGAGGTTAGATGATATAAGGGCAGTTATTTTATGAAAGTTCTTCTATATAGATATTTTTTGTATTTTTTGGGATATTTTTAATCTCTGGTAGCTTTAAAATTTTGTATTTTTTAGTATATTCTAAAAATTGTATTTCAATTATATCGCCTACTTTTACAAATTTGCTTGATTTTGCTGTAATATTATTTATTTTTATTAATTGATGTTCTATCATATCCTGTGCGATTTTACGCCTCTTTATTAAATTTATGGTGTTTAAAAATTTATCTATTCGCATTTAATGGCACCATTATTATTTTTGGTTCTTTTTTTGTGTTGTAATATAGTTTGTATTTATCTTTATAAATTATCCTTATTCGTTGAGTTTCTCCATTTATTACCATTTTTGCATTTTCTTTTAAAAATATTTTTTCACCCACCTTTACACCTACTTTTGGAATAAAACTTAAAGATAATATTAAGGCAAAAATAAGATATAAATATTTTAAAAAATTACCATTTGCAGTAAATGCAAATCCAGTAAATAATGAAAAAATACCATAAAAAATTAAGTTTAGATTTTGCATAAAGAAGCTATTAAAGTATTCCCTAATACCATAATATGTAAAATAATTTGTGTAGATTCCACCATAAAATAGACATATAGGAAATATTGCAAATATAACACCAAATCCTATTATAGAAAATATTTTATTAATCATCTAATTTTCTTTATTCTATGCTTTGCTTGAAATATTTTAGATGGGGTAGCTTCATATATACCTCTTTTGTCTAAAATAATTATATCTGCTTTGTTTTTTGCAAAAGAATAGCAAAAATTCTCTTTATTTAAATTAGCTGATGAGGAATAAAGCATTCCTCCTAGATTATTTAAAAAATCTAAATGTAAGGAATTTCTAATAACTCTAAATGCTTTTTTATTTGGAAAAATAAAAGTAGTTTTATTAGCTCTTCTTATTGCTTTATTTAAGACATTTGGTATTCTATTTTTTTGCTTAATTAGTGCAATATTGCTAACTTCTATTAATAGCCTTTTGTTTTTTGGACTATTCTTAGCCTTTAAGATGGTGTTTTTGTCTTTGCTTAAGAATCCTGCCGTTGTATCACTTTGTGCTAGAAAGAGTTTTTTCATAGTAGATAATCTTGCAAGGCTTTTGATTTGTATGGGGAGTTTTTCTTTATTTCTCTTATTGCTTTCAACGCTCCTTTTGTTCCAGCAATAGTAGTAAAATAAGGAAGTGATAATCTAACAACTTGCTCTCTAATAATTTTTGCATCATCTTTGCTTGATTTATTATCACTAGTGTTTATTACCATATTAATTTCTTTATTGGTAATTAAGTCATAAATATTTGGTCTCCCCTCGCTTATTTTTAGGACTTTTGTAGCATCTATATTAGCTTCTATTAATGATTTGTAGGTTCCACTTGTGGCAAATATATTAAATCCTAGCTCAAGAAAGCTTTTTGCAAGGCTGGGTAAATGTTTTTTGTCTTTATCCATTAGTGATAATAGCACATTTCCGCTTGTAGGAAGAGGGTAATTTGATGCTATTTGACCCTTTGCAAAACTAACTCCAAATGAATTGCTTATTCCCATAACCTCTCCTGTACTTTTCATTTCAGGACCCAAAAGCACATCAGCACCGCTTAATTTGCTAAAAGGAAATACAGATACTTTTACAGAAGTATGTTCTTTTAAATTTGGTTTATAAATATCATTTTCTTTTATTATTATATTTGATTTATCATAAAAGTTTAGAGCTTCTTTTAAGCTTTTGCCACACATTACTCTAGTTGCAACCTTTGCAAGCGGGATTCCGCTAGTTTTGCTTACAAATGGTGTAGTTCTTGATGCTCTAGGATTAACTTCAATAATATAAATTTGATTATTATGTATAGCATATTGTATATTCATTAATCCTACCACTCCTAGATTTAAACCAACTGTTTTAGTTATATTTTCTATTTCTTTAAGATTTTTATCACTAATGTTTATTGTAGGTATTACACAAGTAGAATCTCCACTATGAATACCTGCTTCTTCTATGTGCTGCATTATTCCAGCTATATATATCTCTTTACCATCACAAATAGCATCTACATCAAGCTCTATTGCACCATCTAAGAATTTATCAATTAAAATAGGATTCTTGTTTCCAATGCTTATTGCCTCATCTATATATAACTTTAATTCATCTTCATTATAAATTATCTTCATAGCTCTCCCACCTAGCACATAGCTGGGGCGAACTAGGATAGGAAAGCCTATCTTAAATGCTATTTTATAGGCATCATCTTTATTAAATGCTATTCCATTTTTAGGTTGTAGTAGATTATTTTCTTCTATAAAATTTGCAAATTTTTCTCTATCTTCAGCTATGTCTATTACTTTTGCACTGCTTCCTATGATATTTACATTTAACAAAGATAGCATTTTTGAGAGTTTTAGAGGTGTCTGCCCACCAAAATGAACTATCACCCCATCTGGCTTTTCTTCTTCAATTATAGAACGCACATACTCAAAAGTTATTGGTTCAAAATATAATACATCACTTGTGTCATAATCTGTGCTAACGGTTTCTGGATTACAATTATACATAATACTTTTAATACCCATATCTGCTAAGGCAAAGCTAGAATGCACACAGCAATAATCAAATTCAATTCCTTGTCCTATACGGTTAGGACCACTGCCTATTATTAGAATCTTACTTTGTTTGTTATTTTTAGTATGATATTTATTATCTTCTACTATATTTTGATTAAAAGGAATGTTTGAGTAAAAATAAGGCGTAATACTTGGAAATTCTCCTGCACAAGTATCAACTTCATTGTAAATATGATTGATATTTAGTTTTTTTCTTGCTTGATATATATCATTTTCATTTAAATCTAAATTATCATTTTTGTTTATAAGATATGTAATCATCTCATCACTAAAACCATTAATTTTTAGCATTCTAAGGCTTTTTTCATTTGTTAAAACTTCGCTAGAAATATTATTTTCACACTTAACCAAATAAGATATTTTTTCCAAAAACCACTTATCAATAAAGCAAATATCATATATTTCATCAATATTTAGACCAAGCCTAAAAGCATCAGCAATATATAAGATTCTATTTGCATTTGGACGACGAATTTCTTTTTTAATAAATTCTATATCATTTGAGATTGAATTAAGACCAAAAAGCCCATTTTCAAGACTACATAAAGCTTTTTGTAAGCTTTGTGTAAAGCTACTGCCAATAGCCATTACTTCACCAATACTTTTCATTGCTGTGCTAAGAGTAGAATCTGCTTTTGGGAACTTTTCAAATGCAAATCTTGGAATCTTAGTAACAATATAATCAATACTAGGCTCAAAACTAGCTGGTGTGCCTGTTATATCATTTTTAATCTCATCAAGCGAAAATCCTACTGCGAGCATTGTAGCTACTTTTGCTATAGGGTATCCTGTAGCTTTAGAGGCAAGAGCAGAGCTTCTAGAAACTCTAGGATTCATTTCAATAACAGTCATTCTGCCATTTTTAGGGCTTATTGCAAATTGGACATTACTTCCACCTGTATCTACACCAATTTCACGTAGGATTTTAAAACTTGCATCACGCATTCGCTGGTATTCTTTGTCTGTAAGTGTAAGTGCTGGAGCAATAGTGATAGAATCTCCAGTATGCACACCCATAGGGTCGAGATTTTCAATACTGCATACAATAATACAATTATCAAATTTATCTCTAATTACTTCCATTTCATATTCTTTCCAGCCAAGTAAAGATTCCTCAATTAGTATTTCATTAATAGGGGAAATATTAAGCCCTTTTTGTGCTAGAGTTTTAAACTCATCAATATTATATGCAACCCCACTTCCACTTCCTGCTAGTGTAAAACTAGCCCTTATAATTAATGGAAATCCAATATCTTTTGCTATCTCTACTGCTTGGTCTAAATTGTAAGCATAGCCACTTTTTGGAACATCTATGCCAATTTTAATCATAGCTTCTTTAAAAATTTTTCTATCCTCACCTTTTTGTATAGCTTTTGGATTTGCACCTAGGAATTTAATATTTTCTAGCATTCCTTTATTATACATACTCATAGCAATGTTTAATGCAGTTTGTCCTCCCATTGTAGGCAAAATTGCATCTATTTTTTCTTTTTGTATTATATCTTTGATGATTTCTTCATTAATAGGCTCTATATATGTTCTATGGGCAAATTCTGGGTCTGTCATAATAGTAGCTGGGTTTGAGTTGATTAAAATTACTCTATAACCTAAATCTTTTAGTGTTTTTGCAGCCTGTGTTCCTGAATAATCAAATTCACAAGCCTGTCCAATTATAATAGGACCTGAACCGATAAGTAGAATGCTATTTATATCTTGTCTTTTTGGCATATTTCCTCGATTTTTAAGTCTTAATAAAAGAGATTCTACTAAACACCACTTAAAACTAGCATTAATTTTTTAAATAAAAATTCTTGAATTAGGCGATATGTCTAGCTTGTCTAAGCCTATAAATTCCTCCATATTATATGCCTCAATAGCACATCTACCAATCATTGCAGCATTATCAGAGCAAAATTCCAATGGAGCAAATAAAATTTCTTTATTAAAATCTTTAGCTAGTGATATTAACTCTTCTCTTAAGGCTAGATTGGCACTAGCCCCTCCAACTACGCCAAAATATTTAATAGATGAATTTTGTAAATAAAGCTTTACTTTTTGAGATATATGAGTAATAGCACTTTTTTGGAAGGCATAGCATATTTCACTGTAATTTAGCACATTAGAATCTCTTTTAAACTCTTTTTCTATTTCAAGTCTTGCAGCATTTTTTAGTCCAGAAAAACTAAATGCTAATTTTTTATTTAAAAGTGGAATTGGAAGATTTATGTTTTTTTTCTTTGCTTGCTTTGCATATTTCTCTATTATAGGACCCCCTGGATAGCCTAAATTTAGCATTTTTGCAACTTTATCAAAAGATTCTCCAAAACTATCATCTAACGTGCTTGCAATAATTTTAATTTCTTTATCATTTTTTGCCTCAAGTAGCAAACTATGTCCGCCTGATAAAAGTAATATTGATATTGGAAAAATAGCATTAGTTTCTAAGAATAGCGAATAAATATGCCCTTTTAGGTGATTTATTGCAATTAATGGGATATTTAGACTTAAGCTTAGAGCTTTTGCCATCATTACACCCTCAATTAATGATACACTTAGACCGGGTTCATTTGTAACTGCTATTGCCTTGATTTTTTTAAAATCATAATCAATGCTAGATAGGATTTTTGGCAAACTTATAGAATGAAGTCTAGAGGCTATTTCAGGAACTATACCACCATATTTTGAATGCTCATTGTCTTGAGATATTTTTCTATGAAATAATAGTTTATAGTTATTAATTTGGTTTAATGCAATACTACTATCATCACAACTACTTTCTATGCTTAAAATCAAAGTCTAATTTTTCCTAAATTTTATTATTTAAATGTTAATTATAGTATTTTAGTTTAGTTAAAATTATAGCTTAAAAATAATAAGGAATATTAAAATGAGTAAAGCTAAATTTAAAGCAGAGTGGGAGAAGCAACAGGCAATAATATTGGCTATGCCTCATAAAAATAGTGATTGGAAGCCATATCTTAAACAAGCACAAAATAAGGTAATAGAATTAATTAAACATATATCAAGATTTGAGAAAGTGATAGTGATATATGAATTTGATAATGATATAAAAAACATACAAAATTTAGCTAATGTAGTTTTTATAAAACTAAAAACTAATGATACTTGGTGTAGGGATTTTGCTCCTCTTAGCTTAGTAAAAAATAATAAGTTAATTTTATTAGATTTTATTTTTAATTCTTGGGGTATGAAATATAGTGCTAATTTTGATAACTTAGTTTCAAAAGAGATTTTTAAAGCAAATATATTTAAAAATGCTACCTTTAAACAAAAAAATTTTATTTTAGAAGGCGGTAGTATAGATAGCAATGGAGAGGTAATATTAACTACTAGTAAATGCCTCTTAGATTATAATAGAAATAAATTAAGCAAAAAAAAGATAGAAAAAAAAATAAAAAAATACCTAAATGTTAGTGAAATATTTTGGCTTGATAATGGTGAGATTATTGGTGATGATACAGATTGTCATATCGATAATCTTGCTAGATTTATTTCAAAAGACACAATAGTTTATTTAAAATGTAATGACAAAAAAGACTATCATTATAAGCCGCTTTGTGCTATGGAGAATGAGTTGAAAAAGCTCCCTTTTAAAATTATTCCAATCCCTATGCCAAAACCTATTTTTTATAAAAATAAGAGGCTTCCAGCTAGTTATATCAATTTTTTATTTATCAATAATGCAATTTTACTTCCAATTTTTAATGATAAGATGGATAAAGAAGTTATTGCTATTTTTAAAGGATTTTTAAAAGACAGAGAAATTATTCCTGTGGATTCTAGAGTGTTTCTTAGGCAAGGTGGTGGTATTCACTGCCTTTCAATGCAGTTTCCATCATTATAATATTAATTTAATTAAGGATATTTAAGAAAAGCCTTATAGTCTTATAATTTATAAAATAAGTAGTATAATTATTAAATTTTATTTTAAAGAGGGAAAATGCACAAATTATTATTAATAGAAGATGATTTAGAAATGCAAAGCCTTATAGTTGCTTATCTAACACAATCTAAATATAATGTAATAGCTACCCATTTGCCTTCAAAAGCATTAGAAATACTACAAGGAAAAGATAATATTGATTTAATTATATTAGATTTAACATTACCTGAAATGGATGGTTTTAAGTTATGCAAAAAGATTCGTAAAATTACTCAAGTGCCAATAATTATCTCAAGTGCTAGAGGCGATGTGTATAATAAAGTTGAAGGTTTTGATAAAGGAGCTGATGACTATTTAGCAAAGCCTTATGAGCCTGTGGAGCTTTTAGTGCGTGTTAATGCTTTACTTAGACGATTAAAGCCAAAAAATATAGAATTTGATAATATGTCAATAAATATTGAGACAAGAAATGTTGTTGTAGATGGAATGAATATTGATTTGACCCCTACAGAATTTGATATATTATTATTTTTAATTGAAAATAGACAAAAGCCAATGAGTAGGGAACAAATAGCAAATAGTATAACAGCAATGAGTGAAGATACTACTTTAAGAAGTATTGATACGCATATTAGAAATATTAGAAGTAAGATTAATGATAACGCAAAAGAGCCCAAATTCATCCAGTCTGTTTGGGGAATAGGCTATAAATTTTGCATTTAAAGCATAAGTTTATATTATTGTCAATTGTGCTTTTTATTGCAAATATAGGCTTTTTTATGAGAACTAATCAAATAATTAGCGAGAGTGAAACTAAGCGAATGCAAAATGAAATAACTGTGTTTGCACAAACACTAATTCCATATTATTTAAATGGAAATTTAAATTTAATTTATAAAATGGGATATAACTTTGGCTATAAAAACATCGATAATATTCCTAGAAACGCACAAATATTAAAAGAAGAATCAAATGGAATCTTATATTTTAAAATTTTTTCTTATGATTCATTTATTGGATTTAGTATATCTTTTTTAGAGGATAGTATTAATTTTGTAAAACAAAAAGATAATAATGCTTGGAATAACTATAAGATTTTAATATTATTATTTCAGCTTGGGCTTATATTTTTATTATTATTTTTCTTGTTTTATCAAATTATGCGTCCATTAAATAAATTGAAAGATAGTATCAATGAATTAAAAAATGGAATCTATGCAAAGAAACTAAAGATTAATCAATATGATGAAATTGGTTTATTGTTTAGAGATTTTAATGAGATGAATGAAAAGATAAGCAGGATGCTAAAGGCTCGCGAGCTAATAACTAGAAATATTGCACATGAGCTTAGAATGCCGCTTGCTAAAATTAAGCTTGCAATTTCTCTGAAAGATGGTGTGGAATTAAAAGAGGATTTAAAAAAATATATAGATTCTCTAAATAGAATAAGCCAAAATATGCTTGAGTTTGAGAGAATCCAATCAGAAGGTTTTGAGTTAAAAAATGATGAGTTTTTAAGTGAAAGTGTTGTTTTTGAAGCACTAAAAGATTTAGGTGGTAATAAAATTAGTCTAAATATAATTAAAAGTATAAAGATAAAAGGTGATTTACATCTATTATCTGTTGCAATAAAAAATCTAATTGAAAATGCGATAAAATATAGTGATGATGGAGTTGTAGATATAGAGTTAAATGAAGAAGGAATAGTTTTTATAAATAAAGGAAAAGAGTTACAAAATGATATTTCATATTATTTTGAGCCATTTTATAGAGGAGATATTACAAAGAGTGGTTATGGGCTTGGTTTATCCATAGTAAAAGAAATAATTTCTTTACATAAGATGAATATTATCTATAAGTATGATTGTGGCAGACATATTTTTATATTATGTTTTAAAAGGAATATTTTTTGAGAGTTGTAAATTTTACTTATGAAGATGGAGAATCACTAAAGAATAAATTAATTCTACTAAAAGAAGAATCTAATATCTTTATACAAATTTTTTGTGGAGCAAGAGAGAAAGATGAGGCTAATTCATTAGTTAAATCTATTTTATCTCATCTTCCACAAGCAAAGATATTAGTTAGTTCTTCTTTTGCAGAAATTTCTGATGGAAATTTTTATAAGAATAAAACTTCTATCTGTGTGTCTATATTTAAAAAAACCACAATAAAAACAATGTCTTTTAAAGAAAATAATCCCCTTAGTGTTGCCGATGAAATTACAAGTAAATTAATTAGCCCAAATACCAAGCTTTTGATTGTTTTTGGTAATACTATGCAGTTTAATACAAATAAGTTACTATATTATTTAACCAAAAATATACCACACATTATTGTTGCAGGAGGTAATGCCTCTGATGACTTAGCATTTAAAAATACTTTTGTTGGCACAAATGAAGGCATAAGTGATGTATTATTGGCGTGTGCTGTTCTTGATAGTGATGTATTGCAAGTATTTCAAGATTATATTTTTGAGTATGTTAGAATTGGGCTTGATATGGTTGTTACTGAATGTGAGGAGGGTGGTATTATTAAAAAGATTAATAATACCCCAATAATAGATATTTATAAAAGATATTTAGGAAAATATATTGCTGATACTTTGCCTGAAAATGGATATGAATTTCCTCTTACATTTTATGATGGCGATTTATTAGTTGGAAGGTCTGCATTTATTAGAAATCAAGATGGTTCACTTAGATATGGAGGAGATGTTAAAAAAGGCACAAAGGTAAAGTTTGGAGTTGCTTCATCACTGGATGTTGTAAATGGAGTAAGTAAGAAGTTAGCTAAATTAGCTACTAAAAATATCGATGCTTTTTATGTGTATTCTTGCGTTTCTAGGTATTTATATTCTAAAGATACGGTTTTGGATTATAATATAAAGGCTTTTAATAATATTGCACCTATGAGTGGATTTTTTACATATGGCGAGATTTATCATACTAATGATAAAAATTATATCTTAAATAATACAAATACATATATTGCATTAAGTGAGGGTATCAATGAACCAAAGACAAATACAATCCATGAATTAGAGCCTAAATCAGGTATATTTGATGTAATTATCTATGGACTTAGGAATCTTAGTTTTGTATCAAATAATGATTATTTAGAGGTTATGAGTATTTTCAAGCAATATAAAGACTTGCTTGAAAAGAGTTTAATATTAGTTTATTTTAATAATAATGGTGAGATTATAGATGCAAATAATTTATTTTTAAAGATATCTAAATATAAAAGAGAAGAAATTATTGGCAAAAAATTTTCTTCATTAATCAGTAAAGATTCTATTAATAATATAGATAATATTTGGAATGTAATAAAATCTAGAGAGACTTTTCAAGGAGTTTTAAAAAATAAGTCAGCAGATTCTAGTAGTTTTTATACAAAGACTATTATAAAGCCAATAATAAACTCTAAAGATGAGGTTATGCTATATGTTTGTACTATGGATGATATAACAGAGCTTGAGATTAATAAACAGAACTTACAAAATAGTGTAAATATTTTGACTGAAGTATCTCTTCAAAAAGATAATGTAATTGAAAATTATCAAACATTATTAGATAGAAGTACTGCTATGGTTAGAATAAAAGGTGAGAGGTTTATTGATGTAAATAAGAGCTGTGAAGACATGTTTGGATACACTAAGATTCAGATGCTAGATAAGCATATTTCTCTTATTTTTAAACCAAGTAAGGATATACCAAATATTTTAAATACTATTAAAAATGTGCTTAGGGAAAAGGGCTATGCGAAGTTTTATCTAAATTGTATAGATAGTAAAAATAACCCATTATATGTTCAAATTTACCTTATGGCGATAAAAAGCTCTCCAAACTCATCTACTTATGATGAGGCTATTGCAATTTTGCATAATGTAACAGAACTTTTTAAAATGCAACAAGAATTAGAAGATGTGCAAAAAGAAGTTTTATATGCTATGGGAACTATTAGCGAGGGTAGAAGCAGAGAAACAGGAAATCATATAAAAAGAGTAGCAGAATATACATATTTATTAGCTAATCTTTATGGTTTAGATAAAAAACAAGCAGAATTGCTAAAAATAGCCTCTCCAATGCATGATATAGGCAAACTTGCAATTCCTGATGCTATTCTTAATAAGCCAGGCAAATTAACTGATGAAGAGTTTGATATTATGAAAACTCACGCACAAAAAGGCTATGATATGCTTTGTTGGTCTAATAGAGCAATCTTAAAAACTGCTGCAGAAATAGCCTTAACTCACCACGAATGGTGGAATGGCAAAGGTTACCCTAGAGGTTTAAGGGGAGAGGAAATACCGTTATGTGGTAGGATAGTTGCTGTTGCAGATGTATTTGATGCTCTAAGTCAGGATAGATGTTATAAAAAAGCTTGGCCTATTAATGAAGTAATTGAGCATATGGTAAAGAATAAAGATATTCAGTTTGATGGAAGAATTATTGATTTGTTAGTAAAAAATATTGATGATTTCTTAAATATCAAAACTATATATGAAGATAAATTTTAAAGGATAATAATGCTTCGTTTTGCCCCAAGTCCAACAGGAGATATGCACATAGGAAATCTTCGTGTTGCGATATTAAACTATATTATTGCAAAACAATTAAAACAAGATTTTTTAATTAGGATTGAAGATACCGATAAAAATAGAAATATTAAAGGTAAGGATAAGGAAATATTATCTTTATTAAACTTATTTGGTTTATTTTGGGATAGACTTGTTTATCAAAGTGATAATTTTAAGCAGCATAATATAATCGCAAATGAGCTTATTAAAAATAATAAGGCATTTTATTGCTATGCAACTAAAGAGTTTTTAGAGCAAAAAAAGCAAGAGGCAATAGAGCAAAAAAAAGCTTTTAGATATAAGGATTCTTGGGCTTTAGTATGTAGAGATGAGAATCTAAACCCTAGTATTCGTCTAAAAGGTGCTAGTAGTAATATAAAATTTTATGATGAAATTAAGGGTGAATGTGAATTTAATCAAAATGAAATTGATAGTTTTGTAATTATTAGAGATGATGGAGTTCCAACTTATAATTTTGCTTGTAGTGTAGATGATATGCTTTATGATATAAACTTTATTATAAGAGGAGAAGATCACACTTCAAACACTCCAAAACAGATTTTAATTAGAAAATTTATTGGTTATGATAAGAAAATAAAATATGCTCATCTTCCTATAATATTAAATAAAGATGGCAAAAAAATGAGTAAAAGAGATAATGAATCAAGTGTCAAATGGCTATTAGAGCAAGGATATTTGCCAAAGGCAATATTAAATTATTTGCTTTTAATGGGTAATAAGACAAAAGAAGAAATTTTCACATTAAATGAAGCGATAAAATGGTTTGATTTATCAAAACTTTCAAAATCACCAGTTAGATTTGATATAGACCAACTTAGATACATAAATAGGGAACATTTAAAGAGACTAAATGAAAAAGATATGGCATTATTATTAGAATCTAATGATTTAAGCATTGGTGCGTTAGGTAAGATTTATTTAGAAGAGTCTAGCACTTTAAATGAAATTAGAGATAAAATAGAAAAGATAATATCAAAGAAAGTAATTATAGATGAGGTAAAAATATATGAGGATAAAATCTTACTTTTAAGAGGTATTATCATAGGTTTAATAGAAAATAATAGTGATGTATTAAATGATTTTAATACTTTTAAAAAAGAGGTTTCAAAAATTTCTAATCTTAAAGGAAAAGAATTGTTTATGCCATTAAGATTCCTTCTTACAGGAGCATTAAATGGACCTCATTTAAATGATTTGTATCCATATTTAAGGTTTTATTTAAAAGATATTATAGGGGATTAAATTTGATTTTTACTACATTTTTAGAAGCAATTGCAACAATATTGCATTATTTGATTAGCATTTATATTTGGGTTATTATAGTTTCTGCATTACTTAATTTAGTTCAAGCGAATCCATATAATGTTATTGTAGATTTTTTATATCGCATTACAGAGCCACTTTATATTCAAGTTAGAAAGATTATACCAACAGCATTTGGCGGGATTGATATTGCACCTTTTGTTATTATCGTATTATTAAAATTTATAGACTTATTTTTTGTAAGGGTCTTGTTTAATTATGCAAACTTATAAATTACTTATTATTGCTTTAAGTTTTAATTTTTTATTTAGCATTGATATAGGTTTTATAGAATCTAAGCCAAAAGCTATTCCTAGAGATTTTTATATATATCAATATTTACAAAATGATATTAGTAAAGAAGATGCTTTAAAGTTATATGATTTAATAGACCATCAAAACTCAAAAATTATTAATATACTAAAAAGTAAGATTCCAAATGAAATGTTGCCAAAAGAACTATTATGCAAGTCTATGAGTTATAAAGAGTTGGTTAAAAGCGATGATGAATGTTTTAATATTGGATTTAAGTTAGATTATGCAAAAGAAATAGATTCTAAGAATTTGAAGCGTTTGAGTAATGAAAAGACTTTGCGATACATTAATATTTTAAAATCAAAAAATACTTTAGAGATTCTTTTAAAAAATAGTGGAGAAGATTTTAGTGTAATTTATAATTCCATAAAATCTAAAGCGAATATTTTTAATATTGCTCCAAAAAATATAGTAGAAATTTCTAATAAAAATTACTTAAAATCTCTCTATCATCTAATAATCAGTAAGCAATATCCAAAATTTACACAAGCTTTATTAAAGATAAATGTTGTTGGAGTAGATGATTGGAGTTTTTATGCACTTGGATTAAATGAATTAGAATTTGGTAGCAAACAAAAAGCAATGAAGTATTTTAGTCTAGTTCAAAAGGATACTAAAATCAAACTTTTGCGTGATAAAGCCCTATTTTGGCAATATAAAATTAGCTCAAAAATTGAATTTTTAAAGTCTCTATCTCAAAGTGATAATTTTAACTTATATTCACTATATGCAGTAAAAAAACTAAATGTAGAACCAAAATATTATCTTATCTTTGATAATAATAAATTATTTAAAAATATTAATAAATCAAAAGCACCTTTTAACATACAAAATCCGTTTGAATGGCAGATTATTAGTTCAAATATATCGCAAGTAAAGGATAAAGAAGCTTTGGTTGGCATTTCAAAATTATTTTATTATAAGGATACTTTGCCACATTTAATCTATGTGCTAAATAGGTATTTTAATTTTTCTAAAAGTTTTTTTGTAATGCCATATAAAGATGATTTAATATGTGATGATATTAATTTAGTATATGCTGTTGCAAGGCAAGAGAGTGGGTTTATACCATCTGCTATATCTAAGTCTTATGCACTTGGCATTATGCAAATCATATCATCTAATGTAGATAATTTTGCCAAAGAACAAAATATCTCAAATATAACATTTGATAACATGTTTGAGCCAAAAATATCATTACAATTTGGTGCTTATTATTTAACTCATCTTAAAAAAGAATTTAAACACCCACTTTTTGTTGCCTATGCTTATAATGGCGGACCTACATTTATAAGAAATTATCTAAAAAATAAAAATGTTTTTGATGCTAAAAATAAACTTGACCCTTGGCTAAGTATGGAATTTATCCCTTATGAAGAGAGCAGATTCTATGCTTTAAATGTGATAGCAAATTATATTGTCTATAATGAAATTAACGGTAATATTATTGATATAGAGAGTTTTTTAAAAGAAGTATTAAGGTAGTATTAAAAATCAATATTTTGTTGTTTGAATTCTCCAAAAGTTTTATTGTTATTTTCTAGGGTGTTTATATTTCTATTTTGTTTATTTATACTTGTGCTAAATTTCTTTCTTTGTTCTTTATTTAATATATCATATACATTCATTATAAATTCTTGCTCAACCCTAACCCTTTCTGATGACAATATATTATCTTGCATGAGTTCTATTGAATGTCTCTCTAATGATGAGTTTGCAAAATTTTTCATAATTTCATCACTATTTTTTTTAACATCAATATACCATTGCTTTAAGAATGTATGGTGTTTTTTTATGATATTCCTTAATTCTTTCTCTTGTTCTTTATTTAAATCTAACTCACGAATTTCGTCATAAATATTTTCTAAAAAACCATTTAAATGATCTGCTTTTACACAAACTAACAAAACAATACATAGGATATGCAAAATCTTCATTTAATACCTTTTAAAATTTTACATTATTCTAAATCAGAATTATTAATTTTTTATTAATATAATTAAATTGATAATTTATTAATTTGTTATAGGGCATTAATTTCTCATATAAATTTCTAAAAATTATATTTTTAATTTTTTAAATCTAATAATTCTAAAATAAATATATAAATAAAGCATTATAAATATACATATTAATGTAATTAAAATTACAATATTGTCAAAAAATATAATACCTAAAAATAAAAATGGTAAGTTAAGTAGCCATATTAGAATTGAAGTTTTGTAATTTGAGCGAGTGATTCTTTTGTATAAGAGCATATGAAAGTGTATACCATCAGGTTCCATTGCAGACATATCGCGTAAAATCTTTTTTCTCCACATAGAAAATAATACCTCAAATACAGGATATATCATTATACATAGACCAAACCACGCACTAACTTTGTATTCACTAGCATTTATATTTTGAGTAAGCTTTATTAATAAAAATGATAATAAAAAACCTATTAAATATGCCCCACCATCACCTAAAAAAATCTTACCATTTGGGAAGTTTAACATCATAAATCCAAGTATAGAACCAATAGTTATAATACATATATATAAAATTTCTATATTACCAACAATATAACTAACAATTGCAATGCTAATTAATGCTAATATGCTATATCCACCTGCCAAGCCATTAAATCCATCAATAATATTAACTGCATTAATTATTCCTACAATACAAAATATGCTAAATATTATGCCTGCATAATAAGGTATATTAAATCCAATATCAATAATCACACAATCAAATAAAATAATTGCACTACTAGCTCCTGCAATTTGAAGTAAGAGCCTTTTCTTTGGACTTAATGAGTTATGAAAATCTTCCAAGATTCCACTTAAAAATACTAAAGTAGTAGGTATTAAAAGCCCCAAATATTTATATTTTATTCCAAGCAAAAGCCCAATAATGATAGCTATAAATATACCAACACCTCCTGCACGAGGTATGTCTCCATAGTGCATTTTTTGAGGCTTTGATATAGAATCTTTATCAAGTAATATGCCTCTTTGTTTTGAATATTTGATAATAAACATACATAGCAACATTGCACAAAAAAAACATACAAGAAAGACTTCTGTTAAAAAAACAACTTCATATGTTTTTAGCATAATTATTATTTTCCTAAATTAATTTCCCAGTCATATGCACTTTTTATGATATAGTTAATATCATTATATTTTGGCTTCCAAGATGTTAAAGATAATATCTTGCTATTATCTGCTACTAGATTTGCTGGATCTCCACTCCTTCTACTAGCATTTAATACTTTAAAATCAATATTGCTAATTTCTTTAACTTTATTAATTATTTCTTTTACACTATAACCATTGTTATACCCAACATTAAAAACCTCACTTTGCTTGTTATTTTGCAAAAATTCATAAGAGCTAAGATGAGCTAATGCTAAGTCATCAATATGAATATAGTCTCTAATGCAAGTTCCATCTTTAGTGTTATAATCATCTCCAAAAATACTCATAACCTCTCTTTTGTTGGTAGCACATTCACAGGCAATTTTAATTAAATGTGTGGCATTTTTACTTCTTTGTCCTAAGCCATATTTTGTATTTCTAAATTCATTTTGGCTTAAAGCGCCTGCTACATTGAAATATCTAAGTGCTACATAATTAAAGTTTTTATATGCTTTTGAAGTATCTTTTAGGATTATTTCACTCATCATTTTTGAGTTTCCATAAGGATTGATTGGCATAAGTTGCGTACCTTCACTAACAGGAATCTTTTTTGGTTCTCCATAAACTGCCGCAGTAGAGCTAAAAATAAATTTATTTACTCCAAATTCTATACATAAATTTATTAAAGCAAGAGTATTTTTTGTATTATTTAAATAGTATAAAAGAGGCTTGATTGTAGATTCTTCAACTATTAGTGAGGCTGCAAAATGAACCACTGCATCAAAGATATTATTTTTGAATAAATCTTTCATTTCATTTTCGTTTGATAAATCTAGTTTTATAAAGGAGATTCTATCTTTAAACTTATATTTCAAGAATTCAATATTTTCTATAAAACCACTGCTTAAGTTATCAATAACAGTAATATTAGAATCTAAATTTGAAAGAAATGTAAAAGCGGTATGTGAGCCTATATAACCGCCAGCACCAGTGAATAATATGTTTTTCAAAAGTAACCTTTAATGAAAATTTATAAAATTATACAATAAAGTTTAATATATTTTAAAGCCTTAATAATTAAAAATATATTCATTAAAATGAAGTTAATTTAAGGATAAATTATGGAAAATATTTTTGATAGAAAGTCTCTCACAATGACTATTTTAATGACACCAGAGTTGTCAAACTTTAGTGGTGTAGTTCATGGTGGGCATTTAATGAGAATGTTAGATCAAGTGGCTTATGCGTGTGCTACAAGGTATTGTGGTGTTGATGTGGTAACTGTGTATGTAGATGATATAAGTTTTAAACAGCCAATTCCTATTGGGAATCTTGTAACTTTTCTTGCAAGGGTTAATTATACAGGCAAATCATCTATGGAAGTAGGCATTAAAGTAATAGCTGAAGATATTAAAAATCGCACAGCAACACATACCAATAGTTGCTATTTTACTATGGTAGCACTTGATCCAGATGGTATTCCTCTTGAGATTGATAAATTAACTCCAGAAACAGAAGATGAAATAAGGAGATATGAAGCAGCTTTAGAGCGTAAAAAAACGCGTAAAGCTAAATAGTATTTTCTAAGGCTATATTTTGAAAAATAAAATATTGTTATTTTTAATTTTTACTATAAGTTTTTTTTCATCAGTATTTCTTTTTGGTTCTTTTTATTATAAGTATGGAATTTCAATAGAGCAAATTATTTTTCTATTGTCTTTTCCTATGACAGGTTTAGATGATGCTGTTAGTAAAATAATATTTGTAGATACTTTGATTTATATAGTTATTCCAAGTTTTATACTTTCATTATTTATTACATTTTTGCCAAATATCTTTTCTTTTCTTAAAAATAATAGCTTAATTACTAAACTAGCTAATGATATTAAAAATCACAACATTGCCCTTAGGATTAGCATATCAATTTGTTTTTTGATTGTATCACTTAATATTTTAGAAAATAAATTTCAAGTCTTTAATTACCTATATAGTTATTTTTTCAAAGAATATTCTAACTTTTATGAGCAAAATTATATTACTCCTAATGTAAGTAAGCTAAATAAGCCTAGAAATTTAATAATAATATTTGCAGAATCTATGGAATCTACCTATTCATCTAAAAATATACCTTCTAATATTTTAATGCAAAACAGAGGTGGTGATATAATAGGTAATAGTATTTCCAAAGAGTATTCACCCTTTGATGAGTTGATACCAAATTTAAGTAGATTTGCTAGTGATTGGATAAACTTTAGTAATACGGATGTAGTAGGAGGTATTATCCAAAATCCGGGTAGTTCTGTAACAATAGCAGGTCTTATATCTTATTTATGCGGGATTCCATTAAATTTACCTAAAGGCGGTGTTCAAAGTAGGAAGAAAACTTATTTAGAGAATGTTATTTGCATTGGTGAAGTATTAAGTAGTTATGGTTATAATCAAGCAGCAATTCAGGGTGCAGATTCTATCTTTAGCGGACATAATAGCTTTTTTGCAAAGCAGAATATAAAAATGTTAGATGTTAATTATTTTAAACAAAATGGTTTTATTTCTAAAAACTATACTAAAAACTGGGGAATGGAAGATGCCAAGGTTTTTGCAGGAGCAAAGAATTACCTCTCGTCATATAAAGAAAATATTCCTTTTGCATTATATATATCTACTCTTGATACCCACTTTCCAAATGGTTATGTTGATAAAGATTTTTGTAGTGATTTAGAGTTTGGTTACTCTAGTGCTATAAAGTGTTCTGATAGAATTATAAG